>JACCTS010000164.1 GCA_013812245.1 Rubrobacter sp. | reverse complement strand
GGATGAAGATGACCACGAAGATGAACCACTTCGCACTGCGTTCCCGACTGTGTGTCAAAGCTGTCCAGGCAGCTTTTCAAGAGTTGCAAGGCTTGCGACTATCTCAAGCCCGTGCGTAAGGTGAGCTTCTAAGACGTTCGTGAATAAAGGACCGTAGCCCGAAGACCACGGTCCTTTGGGCCCGGGCCTGGGAGCTCAGACCCAAGAGAAGGGGACAACGCTTAGGCCGCCTCCTACAGCCCCAGCTCGTTGATCTTCTCCGGCGCGATCTTTATGGTGAGAAGTATCTCGCCGGGTTGGCGGAACGGATAGGTGTCCTCGTCGAGGTACTTCTTTGCCAGTTCGTCGAGGAGCTGGTCTGCGCCTTCGGTCGTAACATCCACGACTTGGCCCCGGACGCTGGCGATGCGAAAGGCGTTTGTGGGGTCCACGACGTTGAGTGCCACGCGCGGATCGCGGCGCACGTTCTTGACCTTCTGTCGACCCTCGGCGGTGACAACCAAGATGTACTCGCCGTCGGTCTCGACCCACACCTGGGTGTTCTGCGGCGAGCCGTCGGGCATGAGCGTCGCGAGTTGGCAGTAGGCGGGCTCTCGCAACAACTTCTTAAATCCGGGGGATAAGGTTTGCGGTATCGCTGCCTCCTCCTGGCTTAGGTGGAGTGACACAGAGGTATAAGCACCTACATCGTAGCTGTACACCGGCACCTCCGAGGCGAACTTCGGAGAATTAACCTTCCACGCACTCCGGTGAATAGCGTAGGATGTTGGGCGGTGGAGCGAAGGGAGGAGCGCCGCCCATGAGAACCCTGACGAGGCTTGCGGCCTGGGTCCTGTTTGTGCTGGCCTTCGTCACGTTCGTCGGCGCGGCGATCTTTGCCGGCGGGGTCGGCTTTCTCGTGCCGAGGACGCCCGGTTTTGAGCTTCACCTTGCGTCGCCTCAAGAGCTGGCCGACGCCGTCGGGGTGAGCGTACTCGATCCCGTGTCGCTCGCGTAGGAACTCGTCGGCCTGTAATACCGTTCCGCTTTGTTGATGGCATAATGTGGGCATGCCAAAGATACACTACTCACAGGTAATCACGGAAGATCCCCAACAACTAAAGGAGCTCGAAAGGTACCATCGCTACTCTCACCTCTTCCAGCGCGTCAGGATGCTCAGGCTCTTACGTTCGGAGGAGTGCCGTAACTTGGGAGAGGCGGCCCAGGCGTTGGGCTACTCTTGGCGTCAGTGCCAGAGGTGGTTTGCAAGCTACCAAAAGGGCGGCCTTGAGGAACTGTTGAAGAGCAGGGTGCATGAGCGTGGCCGCCAGGAATTGGTCACGCCCGAGGCCTTCGAGGACCTACAGGAGGCCATGAAGCGGGGGGAGATCGCCACGATCTCTGAGGCCGAGGAGTTCCTTAGAGAGCGCCATGGCATCGAGTACGCCCACCCCGACGGCGTGGGGCAGCTCCTCAGGCGACGCAAGGTCAAGCTCAAGACGGGCCGTCCACGCCACGAGGACGCCGACCCAAAAGAGCAGGAGGACTTTAAAAAAAGTTCGCAGGTAAGGTAAGGCGGCTCGGCGAGGAGCGCCAGCCCAAGAACAAGCCGCTGAAGATCCTCGCCTTCGACGAGGCACGTTTCGGGCTGATCAACTGGCATCGGAGACGCTACTGTCCCAAGGGATTCCGTCCGCCCTACATCGTGAGGCGCTCCTACAAATGGACCTACCTGTACGCAGCGGTCGATCCCACGACCGGAGAGAGCTTCTGTGTGTACCTGCCGGGGATGGACGATGGATGCCTGCAGATCTTCCTCGCCGAACTCTCAAAGAGCTACCCCAACCACCACCTGCTCATCGTGCTAGACGGCGCCCCCAGCCACCGCTCCGAGAAGATCACCCATCCGGAGAACATAAGCCTCCTGATGCTCCCACCCTACTCCCCGGAACTCGACCCGGCGGAGAGGTGGTTTCAGGAGTTCAGGCGCAAGCTGTCCAACAGGACGTTCGAAACGGTCGCCCTACTGCAAGAGGCGCTCACCCAGACGCTTGAGCCCTACTGGAAAAACCCCGCTCTCCTGAAACGGCTCACCGGATACTCATGGTGGGTTGAGGCGGTGGAGGCGTTATGACATCAATAGCCCGGAACGGTATAAGACGCCCGGCCGTCAGGTCGTGGGCCTCTCCGGTGTCTTCGGGTGGTACGAAGGCGTCGTCGTTCTCGCCCCCTACCGGTTGCCCGGCGCACATCCTCGCGGCCGCCTCGGACCACGCGCGCATCAAGTCCCTGACCTCCGCGGCCTTCGAGACGGTCAGGTCCAGGGAGGCGAAGTGCAGCCGGTCTTGCTGGGGGGTCGCGATGCCGGCCTGGTGCTCCCCGTAGAACTCGACGGTCTGGTCCCCGCTCGCGAGCTCCCTGGCCGAGAGGGCGCCGCCTCCCCCCAACGCCATCCCTGCCCCGAAGGCGCCGGCGAGCGTCAGGGCGCTGCGGCGGCTGACCTTCCGGCCGAGTAAAGACATATCTTTCTCGTCTTTCGTACCCACGACTCTAAGACCCGCTCAGCCCCCTCGACGTTCGCCGCTATGTCGTAGAGGTCGGTGTGCGAGTAGCGCTCCTCTTCGCCCGTGATCTTGGTCGCCGAGACCTCGTTCAACAACTCAACAGCCCCGAAGACCGGATCAGAGGCCTGCAACTTTACTCTGTCTACCTGCCTCTCGAGGCTGACGCATACCCACCAAGATAATTGAAGGAGCGGAACCTCTTTGAGTAGGATGGAGCTACCACAACCGCCATCCCTCAGAGGAGGTTCCGCCATGCCATGGTACTACCGCGTTCGGGATGCGATCA
>JACCTS010000162.1 GCA_013812245.1 Rubrobacter sp. | reverse complement strand
CTTGCCCACGATGCATTCTCCTGTCTTTAGGTTCGCCCCCCATACGGCTGAAGGCATCGTAGTGGCGCCCCTCACCAGGCGCTACCAGTTCGTGAGGTAACTGTGTGGTCTCGAATGTTGTACGCGCTCTTGTGCGCGTACTACTTTTTGCATGCCCCATATATCCGGTCGAGTCTCGTACCCTCATCGGACCGGTCGAATGGGGTTTCGAGCGGTGTAGCAAGAAGGCTGTAACGAATGAACGGTATCCGAGAAAGTGAACTCTCGGCTACTCGAAGGCGGCCGGTTGCGGGTCTTTGAGGCGAGCGGTTGCATACTCTCCTGGCTTGATCTCCGTGGGGAGGATCAAGCACGGTATCAAGCGTGTTGCTAGGGTTGGTTGCAGATCCCCTACTCGATCGCCCACCTCGCCGGAGGGGTGGTGGGCTCTTGGACCACGTAGCTCGGGGTTTGTCCTTGGGGTACCTCGAAGGTCACGTTGCCGCGCACGCAGTCCCCGGCCGAGAGGTTGACCGCGTTCAGGGCCGGATCAACGGCGGGTACGGTGGACTGCAAGCGCGTGTTGTCCGGCATCTGGAGGACAAAGGAGAACGGGTCGAACATGAGCTGGGTGTTCCCGTCGGGACCCGTGACCTCGACCGGCCCCGCGCACCCCTCGACGTCTATGACCGCAAATTGGTTGCCCGCCTTTGGCTGTACGGCCGGGTTGTCTGGCTGAACCGGAGAGGCGTAAGAGTAGATTGTCGTCGTGTCCCCGTACTGAAAGGTCCCGGTGTCGCCCACACCCAGATCCTGGCGAGACGAAGCGTTGCTCTCCGACTGCTGTTGGGTGGTCTCAGCCTCGCCCGAGCCTTGGGAAGAGCTACCTTGGTCGCCGCCCTCCGAGGAACCGCACGCCGTCCCGAAGAGAGTTACCAGCACCGCGAATCCTATAAGACAGGCCCTCGCGGCCGCGCGGCTACTCAAACCCGAAGAATCTCCGCCACCAGGGGACCCTGGAGTGGCGCTCTGCGGGCTCCTGCGGCTCCGGGGACATCTCTCTAGCCTCGCCCTCCGAGGCCGTCTTGGGGGCATTTCGCGGCTCTGGTACCCGTTCCCGGGTCTCCCGTAGCGAAGCTAGCTCGGCCTCCAACCGGTCGGCCCGCTCCCGCTCCCGCTCCAGTTGCTCTCGGAGGGTGGACTCCGCATTTGCTGTCAGCTCGAGCCTTGTCCTGAACTCGGCCGCCTCCGCAGACCTCCGCGCGGCCTCCGCGGCCAGATCGCGGATGATGTCCGCGAGATCCTCCGCAGGTATACCCCGGGCACCTCCGGTAGCATCTCCGCGAGCACCCGCGAGATCGGCGTTCCTCGCGGATTCTTCGCGGACACCCGCTCGGGATGTCCGGGGCTTCCTCGCGGATGATCCGCGGCTGTCTCGGAGGGCATACACGGAGTCTATAGAGACTAAATAGGCTTTCTGAATGCCTTCTCCCTCGGACTTGGCGACCAGATCTCCACGGGCTATGTACGCGCGGACGGTTCGCGGGTCTACTCCGAGTGCCTCCGCGGCCACTCTCGTCTTGATCCACCCGGAATCTCCGGGAAGATCCGCAGGAACACCCGCGAGATCTCCGCGAGCGGACTCTGTGCGCTCTTCATCCATGCCGAGCATCTTACCTACGACGGCGCCGCTATGCCGGGCAGGGGCCGTCCTCAAGGCTCCAGCGAGACCTTCTCCGTCTCTGATGCTTAACTTGAGGGTTAGGCAAGGTCGATCAGGGGATAAGCTCGGTTGACGTTGTATCTCGCTGAGAGAAGTGCAGAATGCCATATGCCTAGCATGCCGGGGTGCCCACCGCCGGGACTGACGGAGGGGGCCAGTCTTCGGAGAGGCGTCCCGGCTCCCTGCTAGGTACACTGATGATTATCGGCGGCGCATCCCCCCTCCGCGCCGCCGAGCGAACGCTGGACTCGCTCTCTGGCGAAGCCAAGGAGCGGAAGGGGGAAGTGTGGGGGACCAACCGGAGTTAGAGGAGCGCACCCTGGAGTGTTCGGGACGTATCGTCCTCGACTGCCAGTGTGGTGACAGGCTGATCCTTCTCGGCCAGGAGGAAGACTGGCGCTCGGAGGGGTGCTCGGACTTCGGGTGCGGTTGCGGGAAGAGTCTCACTCTCGCCGATCGTCCGAACGAGGAAGTCCTCGCCGTCAAGCGTTTGCTTCATGGCGTCATCAGACCTCCCGGCCGTTGACGTAGACTTCTTCCTCCAAGCAGGGAGCCCCCGTCGAAGGGTACAGCCCCGGAGATCGCCACGGCGGCAGTGAGGCAACCGTAGAGACTCGTGAGCGGGTACCGTGGCGGCGCGTCCTGGCCTGGTTCGGGTTCAGGGGACGTTGTTGCCCTGGCCGGAGCCTCGCTGACCGGGAGAAGGCAACCTCGCCTCTTTCGTCGCTCGGTTAGAGTGGCTCGTCCTCCGCCGGCCTGATCCAGTTAACGATCTGCCAAGGGTAGAACACGGTGCGAC
>JACCTS010000158.1 GCA_013812245.1 Rubrobacter sp. | reverse complement strand
AGGAGAGTGCGCTTCCCGAGAGGATGAGCAGGACGGGAACACCATCGCTATCCCATCGGTCCCAGAAACGCTGGATGGTGGACTCAAGACCGGGATCCGAAGCCACCAAGTATTGGAACTCATCGAGAATCACGACGAGCGCACCTCCGGTTCGAGCCTGGCGCTCGACGAAGTCGAACGCCTCTCCCCAGTCGCCGAATACAAGTGGCGGCTCACCGGGAAGCAGACGACTGCACTCCCGGGCATAGGCCTCGAGCTGGAGGGGCAGCGGCTTCTCTTCGGCCTGGAGGCTGACCACGCGCTCTCCTGGCAGCGCGACACGGAGAAGAAAGGTCTTCCCGACCCGCCGGCGCCCCCTCAGAACGACAAGAGCCGGGGCCTCCGCCGCTAGCCGCCGCAGCTCCTCAATCTCCCGTTGTCGATCAACAATCTCCATGGAAGAAACCATAGCAGCACAACTTGTGGGTTGTACACCCATAGGTTGTATAGCATCAGGTATGACTCTGCCCGCATCGAAGGGCTCGCCCGACGGGCTTCAAGTGGGACCCGGAATGGGGGTGAAAGTACGGCGGGGAGAGGCTGCCCTCGGCTCCAATGGTTACGATTTTGGTAACTTTCGAGTCGGCCAGGCCTGCGCCCCGTTTACGAACTCTCCGCCAGCAGGGTGACTACTTCACAACTCCCCCAGCGGAAGCCCCCCTCGGCGGTTCCCATAGAGCGCTCGCCTACCCTCATCAGGATCGAACAGGGCATCTACCGGCTCGCGCGCCACCCCTCGCAGCCCTTCGAAAAAAGACGTGATCGTGGCCGCGTGTGGCCCGGGGAGAGCAGCGCCGCCAGCCACGGCACCGCCTTGCCATCTACGGAATTGGCGGCCCCCCATGGGGCGCTGTTAGCTCCGTTCATCACGACAGACTGGACAGACCTCCGCTGTCTTGGATCCGGACAGCCCGCGCCACAGGGCGAACCCGAAGGCGGCCCCCAGCACTACGAACAAGACGCCTTGACTGCGCGCGATAAAACCGCCGAAGGCGCCGGTCCCAAGGATCGTGAGGACGATCGGCAAGTGGCACGGGCACAGCAAGAACGCGGCGACGAGCCACCGCCAGCTCCGTTTCTCGGTGCGCATATGCGCCTGATCGGTTGCGGCTCGGGTCGCTGTCTTCGTCGCGACCCCGACGTCCTCGGTCTTCACCGCGACGCCACCTTCCCCATCGCCTCGGCATCCAGCTCATAGATATCGGGCTCCTGAGAATCCGGGACATCCGGCTCGGATCCACCCTCGCTCCACTTCCACAACCCGATCGTGGACGCGACCACGACGACGGCCCCGGCCGCGACGATCAGCCACCGGCCGGATCCGGAGGCCGCCAGCCGCTGAACGGTGCTGGTGAAACGCTGGACGATCGAGACGACCGGGTCCTCGGACAGCGCTCCGACCGGTGCGAACTGCACCTTCGACCAGTAGTACGTGAGGTAGGCGCCGACTAGGAGGAGTAGAGCGCCCGCGATACGGTTCATGTAGGGAAGCAGCCGCTTAAGGGCGCGGGCGAGCCCGTTGCGAAGAAGCGCCGCTCCGACTGCCAGTGCCATCAGCACAGTCGCCATGCCGACCGCATAAGCACCGAACACGACCAGCCCGGCAGCGGGTCCGCGTGTCGCCAGAGAGGCCCCGATCAACGCCAGGAACAGCGGAAGCGTGCATCCCAACGATGCGATGCCGTAGCCGACACCGAACAACAGCATCGTGCGGGGGCGCCGCTCGCGTTTTGCCGTGAAGGGATGGTTGATCGAGAACGAGAGCTGCTTGCCGGCGACCGTGGTTAGCCCAGCGAGAGCCATGAGGACTCCGAGCACGATCCCAGCCCACGGGATCCCTTGCGTTATCTGGGTCGCCCCAAGCGAGATGGGAAGGCCGACTACCGCGAACACCCCGAGGAAACCGGCGGCGACCATGAGGCCCACGAAGATGCCCTGCAGCGCGCGCGTCGGGGCGCGGGGAAGATCCTCCTCCTCCGCACCAACATAAAACGACAACAGCGCCGGAAGCAGGGCGAAGCCGCACGGGTTGAGGGTCGCGAAGCCGCCCGCGACGAGCGCCAAGGCGATCGGCATCAGCTCGTCACCTCTTCTCGGACGAGCTCCAGGTATCTGTTATCCGCCTGCGCGACGTCGATGTTCACGATCGTGCCGTTCTCGCCTAGGAGGAACTTACTGTCGAGAAAGCGGAGCCCGACCTTTTCAGACAGGTCGTTGCCGTCGTCAAGCGCGACTATCCAGTCCTCGTTCGCGAACTCCCCGCGCCAACTCGTGAGCGCGGACATTGGCTCGTTGGGATCGACGAACACCACCAGGACGTCGAAGGCCTCCCCGCCGAGCTCATCGTCGAGTCGGGAGACGAGGGCCGCTCCTTGCTGGCAGGGAATGCAATAGGAGGTCGTGAACCACACGATC
>JACCTS010000230.1 GCA_013812245.1 Rubrobacter sp. | reverse complement strand
GGGGGCAATGGCTGGGCTTCAGGTGGCAGAGGCATGGCCTGGACGGCCAATCCCGCAAGGACGTACTCGACGACCTGTTGCTGCTGGGATTCCAGGACAGTCGGCAGGCCGGCGCGGAGCAGTCGCTGATCCAGCGCACGAGCAGGATCGGATCAACGAGCGTCACCAAGACGATCTCTCCCGATGGACCGCTGGTGAGTCTGTGGTCCGTGCGCGGAGCACCGCATGCGCACCGTGTGACCCATTTGGACTTCATCCGTGACGCACTCGCCCCCCAGGAATCAGACGAGAGCGGAGCCAACTATGTCGAGGCGGTCGAGGAGGTGGCTGCCGCCCTGAGGGACGTGGTGACGGGCCCGACGTCGAAGTCGAAGGCAAGCAGCGATGTTGCCAACCACGTGGCGGCCTCGCTGGTGGAGTGGTGCGCACGCTGCAAGGCGGACCACGTTCCTGACGCGCTGTTCCGCGCAGCTGGGCGTCAGGCACAGATCGTCCTAGGCCCCCAGGAACAACGGGCGACCATGCTGCACCCGACTCCGGAGCACCAGCAGGAGAAGGTCGACCACCCGCGCCTGGCGTTGTTGAACGCCTACCTCCGGGTGAACGGCCCGACCGGCAGGACTCTGTTTCGCGACTGGATGGAGGGCGACACCGGGGCCACTGCTGACCTGTGGAAGGAACTGGGCGACGCCCTGGTTCGGATTGAGGTCGACAACCGCCGTTACGACCTGCCCGAGATCCTTGCCGACGCCGTGAAGAAGGCGCCGAAGCCCAGAGGGGTCGTGCTCGTCCCGCCCAACGACCCCTACCTGCGTCAGGTCGACCGGACCTTGCTCGTCCCCGACAGCAACCGACGCCAACAGGTGTGGCGGGCCCTCTCAGGACCAGGGGCGCTCCTGGTCGACGGCGAGGTGGCCGGCACCTGGCGCTACCGCCACAGCGACCACGAAGTGGCGATCACCTCCTTCGAGAGCTTGGCACCCGCGCAGCGCACCGAGGCCAAGAAGAGCGCCCATCTCATCGCCAAGGCCACCGGCGACAGTCAGCCGACGGTCACCTGGGTCTGAGCACTGGCCTAAACAACCGTTCGACCACGAAGTCTTCCCAGTTTCGGTGCCCAATTGCCCCTGTCCGGGGGCCAGGTTTTCCGCCGGCCCAGAACGCGCGGGCCGGCTTGCCCGAACCGGCGCACCAAGCGACATCGAAAACGTTGCGCAAAACACTGAAAGGGCCTCCCCGTGATGGCCCGGTATGTCCCCTGGAAAGAAAATCTACCATGTGGTAAATAGAACTTTCCAGTGGAAAGGAACAGTTCCATGCGCTTTGACTCGCCGCTCAATGACATCTTTCTAAACCTCAGCCATACCCGGACCCTGCGGGCCCTCCACCGCTTGCCCGAGGGTCTTGCGGTGAGCGGGCGAGAGATTGCCAGGCGCGCCGGAGTGACACACCCCACGGCTCTGAGAGCGCTGGCCGTGATGGTTGATGCGGGACTGGTTACAGCCGGCAGGAGCCCGGCGGGTGACGCGTACGAGCTGAACCGTAATCATTTCTTTGCCGATCAGATTGCGGATCTTTACCGAACTGAAACCGGCATCAGACAAGAACTTGCGTCCTTCTTGGCGGAAGACCTGCTAGCTCGTACCGCCAAGGTGGAATGGGCGACGCTCTTCGGAAGCATCGCGTGGGGAGAGTCGACCCCCACCAGCGACATCGACCTCGCCGTCTCTTGTCCATGCGTTGATGAGAGTGAAGTCGAGAAAGCCCTGAACGATCTCTCGGACGCTACCCAGCGGCAGTTTGGTAATCGCGTCAGCCCACTCATCAGTGTTAGGAAGCAAAGACCCAGGACCGGAATCTGGAAACGGATCGAGGAAGAGGGCGTCCCCATCATCCGATCCGGTCAGGCAATTTCGCCGTGACTGCGCGAAAGAAAACTGTGGTGACACCTCGCCCCGAAGCCCGGCTTTACCTTGCCAAGGCTAAGCAGTTCTCGGCAGAGGCGAGCGCTGCAACTACGGGTTCGCGCAGTGACGCCGCCATGTTAAATGCGGTTCATGCCGTGATCAGCGCCACCGATGCGGTCTGCGTGGCCCTTGCCGGACAGCGCTCGGCAGACCCAGACCACCAGCGCGCCGCGGATCTCCTTCAAGAGATCGGTGGGAAGTCCAAAGACGTCACCAACAACGTAAGGCAAGTAAGGATGCTGCTCGCCAAGAAGAATGTCGTCGAGTATGAATCGAGACAGGCCACTTCCAGGGAAGCCTCTGAAGCGGTGAAAAGAGCCGCTCGATTCGTCCAGTGGGCAAGTCAGACGATCGAAGATGCTCACCTGTAGCGCCAAGCAAACAATCGGTGTTCGTGGATTCTACCGGACGAGCTAGCTTTGCCTCACCGCAATCGGGGGCATCCCCTTGTTTTGGCTCCGCCTGGGCACGAACCGAAAGGTAACACTGGTGGAGTGGTGCGCACGCTGCAAGGCAAAACCACGTTCCTTACGCGCTGTTCCGCGCGGCTGGACGTCAGGCACAAATCGTCCTAGGCGCAGGCGGCTTGCCCGGAGACCCTGACTGGCATGATCGCACTAGCGGGGACTATTAGGCTCCGCAGGTGGTGACAGAGACCGATCTTGAGTTGAGCAACGGGCGTACTTTGCATGTGTACGACACGGGCGCGGATGACGCGGATGGTCGCTTCGCCGTTTTCTGGCACCACGGCACGCCGAACATTGGCGCACCTCCCGAGCCCCTTTTTCCGGCCGCAGCCCAACTCGGCATCCGCTGGGTGTCGTATGACCGGCCGGGATACGGCGGATCAACCCCCCACCTGGGCCGGGACTTAGCATCAGCGGCCGCTTATGTCTCCAGCGTTGCCGACGCGCTGGGCATCGATCAGTTAGCGGTCATGGGGCACTCCGGTGGCGG
>JACCTS010000079.1 GCA_013812245.1 Rubrobacter sp. | reverse complement strand
CGATTTGGGGCCTCGTCATCCTCTTCGACATCAACAGCAACAGCCTCTGGCAGGAGGTCGTGCCCAATCGACTGCTGGGTCGCGTACAAAGCACGGTTTCGGTGCTGTCGTGGTCGGCAATACCTTTTGGCATTTTGATTGGTGGCTTCGCGATCGAGCAGACGCAGAACGTGGCGTTAGTGTACGCGGCCGTAGGGATCCTGATCTTCCTCACAGCCATCGCCTTCTCGTTTACGGCCGTGGGCAGCGCCGAGCGCTACCTGCCGCAGGATAAGTTGCACAGACCGCGAGGGTGAGACGCTAGGGCGAGAGGCCCGATCAGGGGAGACGGGCCTCTCGCCAATTACCACCGCCGGGCAGAGACCGGCAGGACGCTCCTGTAACAGTTACTACTCGCCTCTGGGGGTAACGAAGCCCTCGAACACAAAGTCGGCCGTAACGTCCCCTAGGCCTTGGAGCGTGGTAGTGGTGCTGCCAGTGCAGCTTAGCGCATCCCCCTGCGGGGAATTCCCGTTCGAATCTTCCGCGTTGCCCTGGTCGAATGTGCCCCCTCCCACCTTGTTACCCTTCGAGTCTAGGAAGGTGACGGTAAACTCAGTGATCACGATGTTGTCGTTGCCCCCGCTTATCTGCCCCACCTTACTCATCCCGTTGATCACGAAGGTGGAGGTGAAGCTCTGGCCGTCTGTTGTGCAGCTGGCGTCCTTGATCTCGATCTGGTTCTTTTGGAGCTCGGTTTGGGGCTTGGCAATG
Source organism: Rubrobacter sp. (assembly GCA_013812245.1). Classification (GTDB taxonomy): domain Bacteria; phylum Actinomycetota; class Rubrobacteria; order Rubrobacterales; family Rubrobacteraceae; genus JACDGB01. Next base: position 1,260 of record JACCTS010000079.1, on the reverse strand, counting down.
GCCGTACCAACCCCGCTCGTGAGTAGTACCACGGCAAGCAGCACCATAGTTGCCAACAGGCCGAACCTTCTCATACGTGTTCTCCTTTCGAGTCCGGGAACGGGTGCAGGGCCCAGACTAATTGACGACAACTTCCTAGGTCTCTTCGTCGTCCGTGTTGTCGACCACCCAACGGTGTACGGTACGAACGAGCAGCGCCCACACGTGGTCCGTCCCGAATCTTATCAGACACGCCGACCGCTGGGGCTTCCCCGGCCGTTTGCTTCAGCGTCTGAGCGACGCCAGGAACGACGCAAAAGAAACCCCGGTCTTCACCGGGGGCAGGCACTGTGGGGAGAGTAACTGACATGCAAGCAACATTTTCGACCATTCATCTTCGGCTAGAGCCAACCACAGACGCGCCAACCCTCACCGTGGTCGTCGTGAAATGAGCACACGCGACTCATTCACCATCAAGGCTGCCCTCGCCATGCTAGCCAGGGGGCTCGGCTACGGGCGCTGAGGGAGCGCGTCGAGGAAGTCGAGGGCGACAGCTCGGAAGCGTTCCAGGCGCGCAGGCGCCTCGTGAAGCTACTCGTGTAGTCCATCTCCGGGGGCAAGCGCCCGCACGACGGTCGCACTGAGATCCAGATGACGTACCGCTTCGGGCCGCCTCCTACCTCGGAGGCCTCTATCGGTCAGTCGTCTGTGAAACCTTTCAAGAATGGCAGTCGGTCGTAGAGGACGAAGCGCTCGAAGTCAGGGTAGAACTCGCTGGTGGTTACGGGGTTGCGGGAGAAGCTGGCGAGGGGCTGCTCGGCGTACTTGCCGGGTTCGCGCAGGTTTATGTTGACCGAGTCGTCGTCGAGCTCTATGACGTTGTAAGAGGGCGGCATGGTACCGCGAACCCGCATGCTGGAGACGGTGCCGGAGTGGACGATGCGCACGCCCGAGATGCTCCAGACGTATGGGACGTGGCGGTGGCCGGAGAGGACCATGTCCACCTTGAGCTCGCGCAGGATTGCCATGACGTCCCCCGCGTCTCGCAGGTTGTTAACGTCCCTGCCCGTGCCCGGCACCGCGAGGATGTGGTGGTGGATCATGAGTATCTTCGGCCCCCGGTCCCAATCCCGAAACTCGGAATCAAGCCAGCGGTAATGCTCCCGCCCGACCTCCCCCTCGTCGAGATCCGGCTTGGTCGAGTCGAGCGAGACGATTTTCGCGACACCCTCCGGCACGGGTATCTCAACGGAGCGCTCCCTGATGCCGAAGAACTCCTCG
>JACCTS010000044.1 GCA_013812245.1 Rubrobacter sp. | reverse complement strand
TCGTAAGCCTCCCTGTCGGTGAGTCGTGAGGCTTCGATCTCCTGTAGCCTCTTGCCGTAGAGACGGACCTCGGACTCGCGCTGCATATTCAGTCCCTCCAGACGCTCTTCCAGCGCCCACGTCTCGGCTTTGCGGCGCTCGTCCTCCGCCGCCAGACGTTCTTCGTACTGCCGTCTGGAGCGAGCCAACTCCTCGGCGCTGCTCGCCCGGAGGGCCTCGTTGTCCGCCTCCCGTTGGGCCTGGAGCGACGCGAACCGCCGGCTCGCGGCCTCGTTCGCCTGGTTCAGACGGGATGCGTGCGCGCGATGCAACTCGCGCTCGCGCTTCTCGGCTACCGCCTTGACCTCCCGTAGTTCCGCTTTGCGGCGTTCCTCAGCCTCCCTGGACTTCGTCTCCAGATCCCGTCGGACCGTTTCGATCTCACCCTGCTGGCTTTCGATTACCGCCTGGTAGTCTTTCTGGATCTCCGTCTGCCGTCCGGCGGAGGCGCTCCTGAGCGCCTGTAGGGCCGCCTCCTGGCTCTCGCCCGCTATCCGGCGCTCCTCGGACAGCCGACGCTCGAATTCCTCCCGCAGCGTGTTCTCCAGGCCGACCCGCTGCTGCTCCAGCTCCCCCCGCAAGTCCCGAACTTCCGCCGCGTGGCGTTCTTCCAGGTTGCGGTAGCCTTCCCGCAGTTCCTCCTCCCATCGCTCGGAGGCTTCCCTGGCCGCCTCCAGCTCGGCGGTGTGCCCGGCCTCCATCGCCTCCCGCTCCCGCCGGGCTTCTTCCTTTAGCGCCGTGAATCGCTCTTCCGCGGTGGCGAACTCTTCGTCTCGACGCCGAAGCTCTTCCAATTCTTTACGCATGGCGGCCGTTTCGCTGATGTGCTCGTTGCGGAGCCTGAGTTGCTCGTCGGCGCTCTGCATTCGCAGCCGGCTCAACTCTTCGTGTAGCGCCGACGCCTCATTGTCGGGGTGGGCGGTGACGTCGCGCCCTTCGAGGGCGCGTCCCCGGGCGGCCACCTCCTCCTGGGCCGTCTGCAGGGCGACGGTCGCCCGTTCGAGGTCTCCACGCAGGCTCGTGACCTCTTCCTCCAGGCTCTCTATGAGTGAATCCGCGGCCTCGAGCTGGCCCGCCAGCTCTTCCGCCGGGTCTCTCGACTCCCCACTCATCGTCGCCCCACTTTCGACTTCGGAGTTACCGCGAGGTCTTCACGCTCCCCGCCAACGTCGCGTAATCCTAGGGTAAACCTTGCCGGGGTTCTGGTAAAGGGATGTCCTTCATCCTTCTTCCACCACCACGGAGCAACGCCGCGAAATCCGCAAGCACCGAGTGCTCCCCGAGGTCCTCCCGCACCGCCCGTTCGAGGGCCTCGGCCAGGGCGAGGGCCTCCTCGTCCGGCACGCTTTCTCCCGGCCGCAACTCGCTGAAACTTCTCGATTCACCGAAGCCGTGAAGGTGGGCGACTTCGATGGTCTCCTCCCAGCTCTTGGTGGTGTGCGGGAAGACTTTGCCTACCCGATTCTTGAACGTCAGGTCCATGAATGGGTCATCCTAAGCCGTGCCGTTGGTCCGCGCCAGCCACACGCTTGGCAGGCTGGTAATCTGACCCTTGCGTTTGTTCGGCGAGTTGCGTCCGGCGATGGATGGAGGAAATGTGAACCTGAGGGAGGCATTCGAAGAGATCAGGGAAGAATTCGACGTGGGAGCCATGGTCATCAGCAGCGGCCGCGACCGGCCGCTCGACGACGAGGTCCGCGACGCGGACGCTGAGCGCGAGGTCTGGGTGGAGTGGGGGGAGATCATCCAGGACGGCGTATCTGTTCCGGCGACGCACGTCCTGTTTCTGGATGAGGACGGCTACATGATGAGGGATGGCTCCGGCATGTCCGTGGTCTCTGCCCGCGACTACGCCCGGCTCGGGCGGTGAGTTCAGCCCTTCTGGCAGTTGGGGCAGAGGCCCTCGACGACGAGCGTCGTACTCTGGACCTCGTAAGGAGTATTCTGCCGGATCTGGGATTCCAGGTTTCCCAGTTCCACGCCGGGCACCTCTGAAACCTGGCTGCAGCGGGTGCATCGAATGTCCAGGTGCGGCCGCACGTTCAGGTCGTAGCGGGTCGGTGACTCGGCCCAGTGCTTGGAGGTTATGACCCCGATCTCCTCCAGGACGGAGAGCGCCTGGTAGACGGTGCCGAGCGCCACGCGCGGGTTCTTCTGCTTGACGATCAGGTACACGTCCTCGGTCGAAGGATGCCCGCCAGCCTCTTCCAGGGCGTCGAGCACGGCCCGGCGCTGCGAGGTCAGGGTGTACCCCGACCTGCGGAACTTCTCCCGGATATCCTCTTCCAACGCTTCGATCATCGCTCTTCCCAAGTCCTCGATCAATAACCGTTCCTGTTTTGCAGTTTAACATACGGCAATCTCCTGGCCGGGGTGTACCATAACCCGCAGGATGTCCCTCATCTTCACCGTACTGGCGAACCTCTGGCGCGCGTTCCGCAACGCCCGGGTGCGCCTCTTTGGAAGGCCCCCGGACTACGTCTGGCTTGAGGTGAGCGGCGCGCTGCCGGAGTTCGAGTCTCGAACGGGCTTCCTCCGGCGTCGTGTCTCCCCCGGCCCTCCCGCACCCACCCTGGAGGGTATACGCGAACGCCTCGACCGCATCTCCGCTGACGGACGGCCAAAGGGCGTGGTGCTGCGCGTCCGCGACCTGGGCGCCGACTGGGCCGCGCTGGAGGAGTTGCGGGCTGAGATCACCCGTTTCAGGGAACGCGGCGGCCGGGTGGTCGCGTACCTTACGGAGCCCGACACGCCCTCTTACTACCTGGCGTGCGCCGCGGGCGAGGTGTTCGCCTCTCCGGTCTCGACCGTGAACGTAACCGGAGTACGCGCCAGGGTGAACTTCGTGAAGGACGCGCTGGCCCAGGCCGGGGTGGAGGCGGAGGTGATCTCCATCTCCCCCTACAAATCCGCCGGCGATGCGCTTACCCGCAACGACTTCTCGGAGGAAGCGCGCGAGCAGGCCGAACGACTCCTCGACGCCAGGTTCTCCGAGCTGATAGAGGCCGTCTCCTCGGGCAGGAACATGACCGCCGAACAAGCGCGGACGAAGATAGATCGCGCCCCGTACGCGGCCCGCGAGGCGCTCGCCGAAGGTCTCCTTGACGGGGTATGCTATGAGGACGAGCTGGCGGAGAGGCTCGGGATGGATGGGAAGCACGCGACGCTCGCGGAGTGGGGGAGGGCGCTGCGGGCGTTGCGGGTACCGTACCGGACACGCGTGCGGCGGCGGATCGGGCTGGTGAGCCTGTCTGGGGCGATAGTGCGGGGGCAGAGCCGGAAGCTGCCGGTGCCGCTGCCGCTCGTGGGCCGGGAGCAAGCCGGGAGCGAGTCCGTGATCGGGGCTCTGCGGACTGCGGAGAAGGACCGGCGGATCAAGGTGGTGCTTTTTCACGTTGATTCCCGCGGCGGCGACGCGCTGGCTTCGGACCTGATCTGGCGCGAGGTCGAGCGCATCCGTGCGAAGAAACCAGTCGTCGTTCTGATGGGCGCCGCGGCGGCCTCCGGTGGCTACTACGTCTCCGCCTCCGCGAACCATGTCGTCGCCCGCGGGGGTACGATTACCGGCTCCATCGGCGTCATCATCACCCGGCCCATCGCCGCCGGCCTCTACGAGAAGCTCGGCGTCAACCCCGTTGCCCTCGATCGCGGCGCCCACGCCGGCCTCATGGACGCCAGCCGCCCGTCCACGCCGGAGGAACTGGAGATCCTGAACCGTCAGCTCGTCCACTTCTACGGCGAGTTCAAGGACCGGGTATCGGAGGGCCGCAGCATGGACCTGGAGTCGCTCGAACGCATTGCCGGGGGCCGGGTGTGGACTGGCGCCGAGGCCCGTGATCTCGGTCTCGTGGACGAGGTTGGTGGCTTCCGCGACGCGCTCCGCAAGGCCGCCGAGTTGGGCGGAACAAAAGACGATCCCGGAGCCTTGCTCAAGGTTTCGCCTCCCAGGAGCAGACGTCCAACGCCAGGCGATCCGGTAGAGACGGCGCGGGAGATGGTCGAGGCCACGATACGAACGGCCGGCGGGTTGCGCGGCGTCAGAGCCTGGGCCGCCGCGCCCTACGAGGTCTCCGACGGCTGATAGTATCTTCGGGGTGCGCCGGGGCGCCGGCGCGAATCTCCGACAGAGGTTTTCGATTGGGTGCGATCTCTCGAAAAGGCGTGGACCGGCGGGCGATGGTCGTCCTCTCCGGCGGGCACCTGTTCACGGACGTCAACCAGGGGGCTGTCGCGGCTCTCATCCCTTTCTTGGTGTCGGAGCGAGGCATTTCGCTGGCGGCAGCCGGGATGCTGGTCCTCGCTTCGACCGTTAGCTCCTCCGTGATTCAGCCGCTCTTCGGGATCTACTCCGACCGGCGTCCGATTCCGATCCTCATGCCGCTCGGCGTGCTTACTGCGGGGCTCGGAATGGCGCTCGTCGGCGTGGCGCCGAACTTTCCCCTGATACTGCTCTGCGTGGTCTTCAGCGGGATCGGTGTGGCGGCTTTCCATCCCGAGGCTGCCCGTTACGCCAACTACGTCTCCGGCACGGGACGGGCACGGGGCATGAGCTTCTTCTCCGTCGGCGGCAACGCCGGGTTCGCCCTCGGCCCTGTGTTCACCACGCCGCTAGTCCTCGTTTTCGGGTTGCCGGGGACGGTATTCCTCGCGCTGCCAGCGGTCCTCATGGCCGCCGTCATTCTCTTCGATCTCCCGCGTTTGCGCGGCTTCCAGCCGGAGCCCGGCGAGGACGCGGACGGGGGAGCCCCCGATGACCCGGCCGCCTGGGGACCGTTCGCGCGGATGGTCGGGGTGGTTACGCTGCGTTCTTTCCTGTACTTTGGGCTGGTGGCCTTCGTGGCCTCCTACTACGAGCGGGTTCTCGGCACATCGCCCGCTTTCGGAAACGCGGCCCTCACGGTTATGCTCGCCAGCGGGGCCGTGGGGACGCTCTGCATGGGACCGCTCGCCGACCGCTTCGGGCGGCGCGCCGTGCTGGGCGTCTCCATGCTTCTGCTGGGACCGCTCGTCTACGTGTTCACCCTGTGCAGTCCCATCGCCGGGATGGCTGTACTCGCTCCGATCGGGGCCGCCACCATCGGGACGTTCGGCGTCACCGTGGTGATGGGCCAGGAGTACCTTCCGGGCAGGATCGGGCTTGCCGCCGGGATCACGATGGGCCTCTCCATCGGAGTGGGCGGCCTGGGAGCGCCGGTGCTCGGTCACGTCGCTGACGGCTATGGCCTCACGACGACCATGCTCGTCATAGCAGTGCTGCCCGTGCTCGGGCTCCTGCTAACCATGACCCTGCCCCGAAGAACACCCGAGGTCCGGACGGTTGGCTGACAGTTCTCGGGTGGAGAAACTCCGCCCGCCGCGTGTGATCGGAAGCCCACCCTCAATATCCGGCTCCGGTAACATTGTCACGGTGACCGAACCTTCTGGAGAGGCTATTTAACCCGTGAGGATCTTCCATTGCCTGGGTGAGTTTGTGTACCGTTATCGCTGGGCGGTCGTGCTGGCGTGGGTTACTCTGCTCGCCGCGAGCGCGTTCCTGGCCCCGAACCTCGGCGAGCGGCTCAAGGGCGGCGGGTTCGAGGGCGCGAACTCCGAGGCCGAGAGGGTGCAGGACACTATGTCCGACGAGTTCGGTATCTCCCCGGCGACCCTGACGGTGGTGTTTGATGGTGGCGGACTCTCTGCGAAGAGCGAGGAGTTCCAGCGTCGGCAAGACGCGGTCCTCGAACGGTTGCGCGACATGCCCGAGACAGAGCAGGTGACAACCTACTCGGATGCTGAAGACCCGCGTTTCGTCTCCGAGGATGGGAACAAGAGCTACGCGCTGGTCAGCTTCAACGTCTCCTCGGACGAGACGGAGGATCTGGTGGATGAGGTCCGGGATCACGTCCGCTCCGGTTCGCTGAAGACATACGTGACCGGGGCGCCGGCCGTGTACCAGGACATCACGGAGGCAAGCAACGAGGACATAAAACGCGCCGAGAAGTACGCTCTCCCGTTCGCGCTCGTCATTCTGGTCGTCGCCTTCGGAACGCTCGTCGCCGCCGCGATACCCGTCGTGATCGGGGGCGTGAGCGTACTCGTCGCGCTGGCGACGCTGTACTTCGTGGCCGGCGCCTACGACATGTCCGTGTTCGTGCTGACGATCTCCACGATGCTCGGGCTCGGGCTCGGGATAGACTACGCGCTCTTTGCCGTGAGCCGCTTCCGGGAGGAACTGGAGGACTACCCGGTCCCCGAGGCGGTGCCCCGGATGGTCGCCACGGCGGGCCGCTCCATCTTCTTCTCCGGCACGGCCGTTCTGATCGGGCTGTCAGGATTGCTCTTTTTCCCGTTCATGTTCATGCGCTCCATCGGCGTGGCAGGCGTGGTCGTCGTCTTCGTCTCGGTGACGGCCGCCCTGACGCTCCTGCCCGCGTTGCTCGGCATCATTGGACATCGCATCAACGCCCTCGCCGTGCGCCGTCGCGGGGTCGCCCCCGGCACAGGCTTCTGGGGCCGCAGCGCGGAGGTGGTGATGCGCCACCCCGTGATCGTGCTGTTCATCGTCGCCGTGCTGCTCGCTGGACTGCTCTACCCGGTGGGCCACATGCGAGTCGGCATCCCCGAGGCGAGCGTGTTGCCCCAGAAGTACGAGTCCCGCGCTGGCGACGATGTCCTCAAGAAAGACTTCGACTACGCCGACTTGAACCCGATGGAGGTGCTCGCCACCCTCTCCGAAGACCCGGCTAGCGCGGAGGGCCTCACCGCCATCGAACGGCTCGGGGACCGCATCGACGAAGCGGGCGGCGTGGAGCGCGTCGAGAGCCTTTACACCATAGGGGCCGACGGAGCCCGTGAGTACGCCGGGCGGGTAATGGATACCCGGAAGGAGGCCGAAGCAGAGGCCGGCAAGCGGGTGGATGGGCTCGTGGAGCGGCAGATACAGACCCAGATCTCCGAGCAAACCGACGGGGCCGTCGAGCAGCAGCTGGATGAGGTGCGGGCGCAGTACGGGACCGTTCCGCCGGGAACCGAAGAGCAGATCCGAGCCGAGGTGGAGCCGAAGGTCGCGGAAGAGGTTCGGGGGGCGGAGGAACAAATTCGGGCCGAGGTCGAGCGGCAAGTCGCCGCTGAGGTGGACCGCAAGGTTCCGAACCTCCCGGAAGGTATCTCCGCCAACGGCGATGCGACGCCCGAAGGTGTGGCGAACTTCCTGAAGCTACCCGCAGCCCGCGACTCGAAAGAGATAAGAGACGCACTTGGGTTCTACGCTGCCGGCGACCAGACCTTGCTGCGGGCTGTGCCCGAGGCGAGCCCGTACATCGAGGAGGCCCGCACTGCAGTGGACAACGTCCGGGCCGTCGAGCCGCCGGAGGGGACCAGCTTCCTGGTGGGTGGCCTCTCCGCCGGGCAAAAGGATTTCATCACCAGCCTGTACGGGGACGCGCCATTCGCGGCGACGTTCGTGCTCGGGGTGACGTATTTGATCCTGTTCCTCACCTTCCGGTCGGCGTTCATCCCGCTGAAGGCCGTGATCGTAAACATCCTCAGCCTGACGGCGAGCTTCGGTGCGATGGTATTCGTGTTCCAGGACGGGAATTTCTCCGGCATCCTGAACTTCACGCCCTTGGGGTTCGTGGACGCGACGCTCCCCATACTGATGTTCTGTACGGTCTTCGGGGTCTCGATGGACTACGAGGTCTTCCTGCTCTCCCGTATCCGGGAAGCCTACGAGAACGGCGACTCCAACACCGCCAGCGTGGCGAAGGGACTTGTGGCGACAGCCGGGATCATCACGTCGGCGGCTGCGATCATCATAGTCGTCACCGGCGCCTTCTCTTTCACCGGAATTATCATCACGAAAGCCGTGGGCCTCGGTCTCGCTGTGGCCGTGTTCGTGGACGCCACCATAATCCGCATCCTCCTCGTCCCCG
>JACCTS010000215.1 GCA_013812245.1 Rubrobacter sp. | reverse complement strand
CAGCTCGCGGTGGTCGCCTCTACACTGGCCATCGCGGCGCTCTTCAGCCCGTTGCGCCGCCGCGTGCAGGGGCTCGTGGATCGCCGTTTCTATCGCAGGAAGTACGACGCGGCGAAGACGCTCGAAGGTTTCGGCCTTAGGTTGCGCGACGAGACGGACCTGGACACCTTGAGCAGCGACCTCGTGTCCGTCGTCGAAGAAACCATCCAACCGGCGCACGTCTCTCTGTGGCTCAAGAAAACGGGAGGCGCCGGAGAGCGGGGGAACGGTAGCCGATGAACGACGGCCTTACGTTCCGCCACCACTCTTCCTCCCGAATCGCCTGGTCCTTGTGGTGCCTGGCCATGGTTTTCTTCGTGGCTTCGCTCGTTCTGCGCCTCTGGAACGGCTCCGCCCTGACGTCGTCCCTCGAAGGTCTCGAATACCTCGAGGAGATCATCTGGTGGGACGTGCTCCTACTCAACCGGACGCTGGTGTACGGGCTGCTCACCGCGATGCTGGCTCTGGTTTACGTCGGCAGCGTGGTCGCCTTGCAGTACGGTTTCCGCACGTTTACCGGGGGAGGATCTCAACTGGCGGTCGTGGCCTCCACGCTCGTGATCGCCGCCCTGTTCAACCCGCTGCGCCGCCGCACGCAAGACTTCATTGACCGCCGCTTCTACAGAAAGAAGTACGACGCGCAACAGGTTCTGGCTGTGTTCTCCGCGAGGTTGCGGGACGAGACCAATCTGGACGGGTTGAGCAGCGATCTGGCAAAGGCGGTTCGCGACACGGTGCAGCCTGCGCACATGTCCCTGTGGTTGCGTCCGCCGGATCGCGGGGTGAAGCCGTGAGCCTTCGAGCCGCGGTCTGGCTAGCCTGGGCGCTCGTCGGTCTCTCGCTCGCCATGTTCATCGCGAACATCGTGCTGTACGTCCTCGCCCGCTCCGTGCAGGTCCCCGGCACCGGTGGCGCCGTCGTCAACGGGTTGGTTTTCGTGCCTTTCCTGGCCTTCCCCATAGTAGGTGCTCTGATCGCCTCCAGGCGTCCCGAAAACCCCATCGGCTGGATCTGTCTCGCGGACGGCTTCTTGTGGATGTTCCTCAACATGGCCGACCTCTACATCACGTACGCCTTTGCCAGGCCCGGCTCGGTACCGTTCCCAGTGACGAGCTACGCGCTGACCGCTTGGCTCTGGGTGCCCGCCGTGGGGTTGCTCGGGGTCTACCTGGTGCTGCTGTTCCCCGACGGGAGGCTCCCCTCTAGGAGATGGCGCCCTCTGGCCTGGCTCTCCGGGGCGGTGATGGTCTTGGTTAGCGTGGTTATCACTCTCTTCCCCGGGCCTTTAGGGGGTCATTCGGGAGCGCGCAACCCGTTCGGGATCGAGGGTCAGCCTTGGATAGAGTACACAGTGATAGTCCTTTTCCCGCTGTTGCCTCTGTGCATCCTCGCCTCGGCTTTTAGCCTGGTGTTACGCTACCAGCGTTCCAGCGAAGAGGAGCGTCAGCAGATCAAGTGGATAGCATTCGCCGCCTCGGCTTTTAGCCTGTTGTACCTGATCCTCGTGGTTAGCTCGCTCTTCTTCCCATCGGAGGCTTCGTTTGCCGGGAGCTCACCGTTTTGGTCTAACCTCCTGCGGTATGCGGCGCTGCTGAGCTTCGCGGGGGTTCCCGTGGCGGTAGGCTTCGCGGTCTTGAAGTACCACCTCTACGACATAGACGTGATCATCAACCGTGCCTTCGTCTACGGCGTACTCACGGCCACACTCGCTCTGGTGTACCTCGGCGGCGTGGTCTCCTTGCAGTACCTCTTCCGCTTCTTGACCGGGGAGGACTCTCAACTTGCCATCGTCGCCTCGACGCTGTTGATCGCGGCGCTGTTCAACCCCCTCAGGCGTCGCATACAAGACTTCGTGGATCGGCGCTTTTACCGCAAGAAGTACGACGCGGCACGGGTCCTGGAAGCCTTCTCCGCGCGGCTGCGCGACGAGACGGACCTGGACCAGCTGAACGGCGACCTGGTGGCCGTGGTGCGGGAGACGGTGCAGCCGGAGCACGTCGCGTTGTGGCTCCGGGACCCCGTTTCTTACGAGGGGAGGAGGCGGGATGCCTGACGGCTTCTACTCCTGGCTGGCGTGGTCCCTGTTCAGCTTGATGCTGCCCACACTGGCGGCGGGATTGCTCTTCTGGAAGGCGCTCGAAGCGTCTGGTTTGAAGCTGCGCGATGAGACGAACCTCAAGAGCATTACCGAGGAAATGGTCCTGGCAATCCACGATACCAGGCGCCCGAATTATGTCGGCCTGTGGCGGCTCCCGAAGGTGCGAACGTGAGACGC
>JACCTS010000032.1 GCA_013812245.1 Rubrobacter sp. | reverse complement strand
GCAAAACGAGTGGGCACGGGGAATATACCACCAACGGCAAAGCTTGTTAAGCTCGTATTCAGACCACGATGGGTAGCGAAGCGGAGCGAGTCAAAGAATCTCGCCGATGTAAATCCAGGGCTGTGGGGGGTTGACAACTGTAGAGAAATCGCTATAATTACAGGTTCGGTCGAGCACAAAGAGTGCCGACTTTCTCCAAAATCCGCTGGATTTTACCACGATAGACCGCTAAGAGGTGCGGGCTCGTGCGCGGTGGATCGGAGCGGCCGGGAGGCGGGGCCGAGGCAGATGAAAGTATCAGACGCGAGCGGAGGTAAGGAATGGAAACGGTTAACAAGACGGATGCGGGGCGGCGTCCTCAGCGTGAGGGAGAGACGCCGGAGCTTTTGGCGAAGTACCTCTCCCATATTGGACGCGGTGACCTCCTCACCCACCAGGAAGAGGTGGATCTCAGCAGACGCGCCAAGTCCGGCGAGAAGAGGGCTCGCGAGAGGCTCATAGAGAAGAACCTCCGCCTCGTGGTATCGGTGGCCAAGAAGTACCGTGGATATGGCTTGCCTTTCGAGGATCTGATCCAGGAGGGCAACATAGGTTTGATGAAGGCAGTAGAGAAGTTTGACCCTGACAGGGGCTTCAGGTTCTCCACGTATGCGACGTGGTGGATACGACAGGCTGTACAGAGAGCTGTGGCGGACAAGGGGAGGACGATTCGCGTTCCCGTCCATATGACCGAGAAAATCCGCAAGATGGCCCGTTCGTACAACGAGTTGTCGGCGGAGCTTGACAGAAACCCGACCGACGAGGAAGTGGCGGGGCGTCTCGGGTGGACGGTCGATGAAGTTCGGGACGTCAAGGACGCCATGCCGGACGCCACGAGCCTTAACCAGCCCCTGAGTCAGGAGCGGGACGCCTCGGAACTCGGCGAGTTCGTCGAGGACGAGCGGGCGTCTGACACCGCCGGTCAGGTGATGCGGGAGATGGAGACTGCTCACCTGAAGGAGGCCATAGAGACTCTGCCGGATCGGGCGCGCTACGTCCTCGTCCGCCGCTACGGGCTCGACGGGCAGGCGTCGGCCACCCTGGCGCAGTTGAGCGAGGAGCTGGGCATCTCGCGCGAGCGGGTTAGGCAGCTCCAGCGCGAGGCCGAGCAGATGCTCAAGCGCGGCGAGTACGGGAACGTCCTCCGCCACGTCGCGGCCTAAGCAAGCCTACAACCGCGAGCAATGGAGCCGTCGGGGATTACCCGGCGGCTCTCTTCGTTTCACTAGTCCCGAATTCTCTGCACGGAAGATCGGCGGAGAGCATCGGATATAATGCCCGGCGAGGAAATTCAGGCTTTCGGTATGGAGGATCGCGTATGGCGGAGAGTGACACGACCAACACGGAAGCTACGCCGGAGGGAGATCTGGACCGCTTGCTCGGCGACCTCCGGGCGCTTGCGGGAGACATCGAGTCTTGCGCGGTGCTCTCGGGAGATGGCGACCTGCTGTCGTCCTCGCACGGGCCGGGCGTGGAGAGGGATCGGGTGACGGCCATGCTGGGCGCGCTGGCCGGCCTCGCCAGGCGCGCAGCCCGGAAGGAAGGCCGGGAGCGCGCGGCGCAGCTCAGGATACAGACACAGGCTGGAAACCTTCTCATGGCCGAGCTTGAAGGCGGCGCCACGCTCGTCGCCGCAACGGCCCCAGAAGCCCGCGTCGGGCTCGTCCTCTACGACATGCGTAACGCGAGGAGAGAGATCGAGAAGGCCATCGAAGGCGGGAGGAAGTCGTGAAGAAGCTGTTTCGGGGCTTCCTCCTCGTCGGGACTCTGGCCGGCGCAGTGGTTATCCTCAAGGGCTACCTGGGGAGATCCGAAACCGCGGGAGAGGAAGCCGTGCAGATCATCTTCCAGGATGGCTCGACCCGCTCGCTGTCCTCGAATACCGTGGAAGGCCAGGAGTTCACGGACATAGCCCGCAAGGTGCTGGAGATCGGGGTCTGAAAGCCGGCCGATCTGGCGCCGGGGATGCCGCTTGAGCCCACCCGGTGACGCAACAGGCGCCGACGAGCGCGGCGCTCGCGAGCGTGCCGGACGGCTCTCGCAACGCAAGAGAGAGCACGTCCGTGTCTGCCTAGAGGAAGACGTGCGCCACCCGGTGCTCTCCACGGGGTTCGAGCAGCTCGGGATACCGTATGCTTCGTTGCCGGAACTCGACCTTGCGGACGTGGACCTGTCGTGCTCGATGCTCGGCCGGCGGCTCTCGATGCCGGTCATGATCCTGAGCATGACCGGCGGAGCCTCGCTGTCCAGGACCATAAACCGCAACCTGGCCGAGGCGGCCCAGGAGTGCGGCGTCGCCCTCGGGCTCGGCTCCATGCGCGTCATCCTGGAGGATCCCTCCGCCGCCGACACCTTTCGCGTCAGGGATCTCTGTCCTGACGTGCCTCTGTGGGCGAATTTGGGCGCCGCCCAGCTCAACCTCGGATGCGGTGTCGAGGAGTGCGAGCGCCTCGTGGAAGCCGTGGAGGCCGACGGCCTGTGCCTGCACGTCAACGCGCTCCAGG
>JACCTS010000016.1 GCA_013812245.1 Rubrobacter sp. | reverse complement strand
TCTGCACGAACGCGCCGAGCATCGAGGAGCCAACGAGGAGCGCGGCCGTGACCACGGCGAATACGAGACGGTTGGCGAGCACGTCTACCTGTCCGACGAGCTCGTCGAGCCCTTGATGCCGGAGCTGTACCTCCAGTTCTCCGTCCCCCAGTTCCATGAGAAGCAGCCGGAGTTGCTCCGGATAGTCCTCCAGATACCGGGCGTACTCCAGTGTCAGCTCTCTCATGCCTTCGAAAACGTGTTCGGGTTCGTAACGTTCCATCAGAAGCCGCCGGGCGTATGGCTGGGCGATCTCGTACACGTTCAGCGTCGGATCTATGGAGCGCGATAACCCCTCGGCGGTTACCAGGGCTTTCGTCAGGAGCGGGAAGACCGGCGGCACGGACATCCGGTAGCGCCTGGCCAGTGAGATCAGCTCGGAGAGCGCCTGCCCGAGCGTGACTTCCCCCACCGAGAGCCCGGAGTACTTGTACAGGAAGTCCCGCAGATCCTCCGCAAGCTCCCCACGTACCTCGGAGGCGTACCGCACTCCGAGACCTTCGAGGCCGCGTAGCGCAGCCTCCGCATCCCGCTGTATCACGGCGATAAACAGGCGCGAGAGGGCTTCGATGTCTCCCCGGCTCATGTAGCCGACCATCCCGAAATCCAGCAGGGCGAGGTCGCCGCCTGGGGTGAGGATCAGGTTCCCCGGATGCGGGTCACCGTGGAAGAAGCCATCCTCGAACGCCATTTTAAAGATCGCCTCGGCCCCCATCGCGGCCACCTTCCGGCGCTCCTTGGGTCGCAACAGCAACGGCCGAATGTCCCGGAACTTCGTCCCCTCGATGTACTCCATCGTCAGAACTTTCGAGGTGGAGAGTTCCTGGTATACCGCCGGGATGACGACCGAGGTATCCGCGAAGTTGGCGGCGAAGCGGCGGGCGTTCTGGGCTTCGGCGGCATAGTCTAGTTCGCGCCGGATCACACCCTCGAACTCCGCGACCAAGCCCTGCACGTCAACGAACACCCTCTGCCCGAACCGCCGGTCCACAAGAGAGGCGAAGTCGCGCATGAGCGCCAGATCCGCCACCACCCGCCCTGGCGCCTCGGGACGCTGCACCTTGACCGCGACTACGTCGCCGTCCCGAAGCACGGCCCTGTACACCTGCCCGATGCTCGCGGCCCCGAGCGGAACCGGGTCCAGGCTAGCGAATACCTCTTCCACCGGCGCCCCGAGCTCACGCTCCAGAATTCCACGCGCCGTATCGAATGGCATGAGGGCCACCGTGTCTTGAAGCTTCTGGAGCTCCGTGAGCACGCTTTCAGGCAGGATGTCCGAGCGGGTGGAGAGGAGCTGGCCGAACTTTACGAAGGTCGGGCCGAGATCGTCGAGCGCGCGCCGCAGCCTGATCCCGAAGTTCGGCGCCAGGAATTCTTGCAAACCCTTCTTCTCGCGCCTGTCGCGGCGGACGTCGAAGACGAACCCGAACCCGTGGCGGAGGAGGATGCGGTTGATCTGGGTGAAACGCCGCAGGTTTCCGGGGCGAAAGACCGGAGATCCCCCGTTCGTCACGGGCTGCTCCACCGGCCTATCCCGCCTTCGTTACAGGCCAGGCGGGGTGTCCGGCTCGTCGCGCGGCGGCTGGGGCGCGGCGTCCACCCCGCCGGAAACGCCCTCCGGTCCCCCGGCGGGTGGAGGCGGTCCGGCGGGCCGATCCTCCAACATGCGGACCCTGTGCTCCAGTTGTTCGACCCGGAATACGAGATCTTCGTAATCGTCGCGGGTGGGCACCCCTGCGCCTCGCAGGCCCTGTTGAACGGAAGCGTCCACGAGGGAACGGGTCCCGGCGGAGCGCTCGCGGGCGCGGCCCATCACCTGTTCGACTAGCGTCCGGCCTTCCTCGCGCTCCACGCGACCTTTCTGGATCAGGTCTTCCACCGCCTGCTCGACCCTGTCGCGGGTCGCCGCCGCAGCCCCTATCTGCAACAAGATCAAACGCTCCAACGTCTCGCCAACCGTACCACGCACGATTACCTCCCCAGGACGGAGTGCATTGCCCACATGATACACTGGCGTCTCTCTGTCGCCACCAGAAAGGCGAGCGAAACTCGGGAACGGCTCTCAGGCGGTACGGGGAGAGCGGAGCCTTCCGGCACGCCACGCCTTGTATAACGCGAGCACGGGTGAGGCGATGAAGATGGAACTGTACGTGCCGGCCGCGATGCCGACGAGCAGGGCGAAGGCGAAGTCCGCCAGGGTGGCCTCGCCGAAGATCAGGAGCGCGGTTATCGGGATGAGGCTGAAGACCGAAGTGTAGATGGATCTCCTGACCACCTGCCGGATGGAGGCATTTACCATCTCGTCGAAGCGGCGGCGGTTGTAGCCGGCGGTTGGGGTGTTCTCCCTGATGCGGTCGAAGATAATGATGGTGTCGTAGATCGAATACCCAAGCACCGTGAGGACGGCCACCACCGTCACCAGGCTCACCTCGCGCCCGACGA
>JACCTS010000014.1 GCA_013812245.1 Rubrobacter sp. | reverse complement strand
CCGAGAGCGTCACGACGGCGAAGATGCTGGCGACGAGCCGGGTAACGCGCGGGGCGAGTACGAGCCCATAGGTGAAGAAAGAAGCCATCCACATACCCAGGCAGAACTTGCACGTAAGAAGCTCGCCCACGGACCTCCGCAGGCCGCTACCCCGGGGCTGCTCGTCGACCATCTTGGGGCTCTGCTTCTCCTGAAGCTCGGTAAACGGGGCACGCAGGGGCATCGCGACCGCGTCGTTCACCAGCGAGTTGCTCAGTTTGTGGGTCGCCACCCCTAGCAGCGCCAGGTCCTTGAACTCCACGCGCTCCGGCAGGTCGCGGCCCGCGCGCTTGACGAAGAAGAGGAATCCGGCCAGGATCAGGTTGAACAGCCCGATCAGGGCCGCGTACGAGGAGAGCGATTGGGTATCTTCACCGTACCCTTCGAAGATCTCTTCGGCCACCTTGTTGTCTTGCCGTGCCGTCTCGCTCAAGGTAAGAACTCCCCTCATTAATTAGCGCAATCGCCTTCCTGCCGCTAATACGCGCCGGACGTATGATGCTCCCGCGTGCGCCCCAACCTTATCGAACCGGGGCAACGAGCAGCTAGTGCCGCCTCTTGGCCCTCTTGGCGGCCTCCTCGGCGGCTTCGGCCTTCCTCTGCTCGGCTCGACCCTCAGCCTTCATGTCCTCGTCGCCGGTTATGGCGCCGGCGGCCTCCTTGATCCTGCCCTTGATCTTCTCGTCCACGGTGAGCCTCCTTAGCTTTGCTGGCAGCTCGATTGCTACACCTCTTATAAGTATAACCGGTGCGACTTTGGACTCAACATAAGGGCCTTGTGCTCACCCGGAAGGCGACTATACTGCTATCGTTCCTGTTCGAGGGATCTTTTCAGCGCTTCGACCGTCCTCTTTCTCTCCCCGCGGGCCACCCAGGCTACCACCGGTTCCATCAACCTGAAGATCCCAAAGAGCTGACCCTCGGCCGTATGATGGACCTCCGTGCCTGTCTGCGTGGGAACCAGCTCGTACGCCGGTCTCGCTTCCATCACGTTCACGCCTAGCCATCTGAGAGACTCCCTGAAGGCGACCCTTGTGGGGGCGTGAAACTCTACGATCTCACCACGAAAGGTGCCCATCCGACCCCTGTCGTAGTAGGTGGTCCCTATGCCCACGGGACCCTCCGAAGTCTGGGCGCACCTGACGAAGATTCCGAGTTTTGGCATCCATCTGGAGTAGTCCGACAAGTCCGTAAGCCGCCCAAAGACATCCTCGATAGGCCGTCCAACAAGTGTGTTCAGTTCGACTCTCATCATCGGGTTCTCCGCCTTTCGAATCCAGAGGTTATACCCAACGGCTCCCCTAAGCAACGCGTGTCCGCACCCATGCTATTCCTGCGGACACCACGTGCATAGTTGTCACTGGGCCGGGGCTCTTAGCAGCCCGGCCCTCTTTTGCTCTATTCACCCTGTTGCCGAGAGGGTTCTTTCTCGGCAACTAGGCTTCCGGTGAGCCGCGTTCTCGGCAACCAGGGCTTGCGGTGAACGGGATTCTCGGGAGTTCGTCTCTCCAGTATCCAGGGCGGTGAGTTAGAGCGAGTGTATGATGCCTGTGTCACACATGCCTACCAGGGAGGTCCCCAATGGCTTTCTATCTCATGCGCTTCAGCTACACGCCGGAAACGTGGGCGAAGCTAATCCAGAACCCCGAAGATCGTCGCGACGCGGCGCGTGCGTACATCGAACAGGTGGGTGGCGCCTTACATGGCTTTTGGTATGGCTTCGGCGAATACGACGCCTACGCAATCTTTGAGGCGCCAGACAACGTCTCGATGGCTGGCGTCGTGCTTGCTATCACGGCAGGCGGTGCCTTGGCCTCGGCCGAGACAACGGTGCTGCTGAGCGTGGAAGAGACGCTGGAGGCGCTCGCGAAGGGCAAGAGCATCGGCTACCGCCGCCCAGGAGAGTCGGCAGCGACCTCCTGAGAGCGCGTTTTGCAAACATGAATTGGAGGCGCCGAGCGGGCGAAATAGCAGCTTATTCACCCGAGTGCCTAGAAGGCGTGTTCTCGGAAGTTCACCGTAGCAAGCGGCCCGGCGAGCATGGCGCTAAGCACTCCAGAGCGGCATGCCGGCACCCCTTCGGCGTCTAGACGCGGCGACCAAGTAGCGTTCGTTGCACCATTATGTAGCAAGCTGTTGCGACTCGTAACGGCGCTACTACCTGAGAAATCTCGTACCCCAGGACCGTAGCTCATAGCGGATGAAGGGGATGTGCCCATCCTCAGCCTTACGAGAGGTCGCTTCGTGCTCAGACGCGACGCGCTCTCCAGCGCGCCCGAGCATTTCGTCAGCTGGTACACCGCGCACGCCAGCCCTTGGCTCGGCCGGAGAGTCCGCATATTTGGCGAGAGGCTGGAGGTGATGCCTAGTACTCTGCACGTTCGCGACCTCGGTTACAGATGGGGCTCATGTAGCCCGAAGGGAAACCTCTACTTCAACTGGCGCGTCATCTGCCTGCCTCCCCGCCTCATCGAGTACGTCGTCGCCCACGAGCTCGTGCACCTCAAGGAGCCGCGACACGACAGCGAATTCTGGGGCCGTCTCAAGAGAATCGTGCCCGACTATGCCCAGCGCAAGCTGTGGCTCGCCGAGAACAGCGCCCGCTACGTCCCGACTCTTGAAGCTGAGTGATGAGTCTCCTCGATGCAAGAAAGCCGCGAACAGTATGGAGCAACCCGTCGAAACGCGCGAACAACACGATGGGCGAGACCTACCACCGGCCTGCCGACTCACTCCCATACGGCTCCATGCGGTACCCTCAAAGCCTCGGCGAGGCTCCCCGGCCCGAGCCACGTTGCCGACGCGATTCCACCCGCCCCTTACCAACCATTGCTAGAGCCTCGCACACTCTGCATTTCTGGCGTCGGATAAGTTACCGAATCCGTGCATGAAATTCGGGGAAACACCGAGCAAGAGAGAACCTAACTGCGAGCAGAATTCTGCCGAACTAAATCCCTCTACCTACGCGGAGCTTGTGGCAAGGTCTGCAGGGTAGGATCTAACGAGCTTCTCGAGCCGAGACGTCGGATGGAGTACGGGAGGTTTTAGACAGGTATGCTCTATTCACCCGCATGAGGTTGGCCTCTGCGCGCCTCGGTGGGACCTCTCGACGGTGCGGTACCCCTGTTTTGGTTGTCTAATCGCCGAAGTAGGGCACATGCAGGTGGCCGGCCGCCTTGCGCTTGGCCCTCTCGCCACGCCTGTCGTAGCGCGCCGTAGTCCCCGGGTCGGCGTGCCCGGCCAGCTGCTGGGCCACCGATAGGTCGCCCACCGCGTCGAGCAGGTCCCCGACGAAGGTCTTCCTGAAGTCGTGGGGGGATAGCTTCTTGACCCCTGCCTCCCTGTGGCGCCTCCTTACGACGTCGTAGACGGCCTGGTCGCTCAGCCTCGCGGGCATCACCTCCCCGTCGGTGCCAACCCTCTGGCGAACGATGGCCCCACCCTTGTTGACCGGCAGGAACAGCGCCCCGGGCTCTTCTCCCCTGAGGCCCACCCAGCCGTTCACAGCCCGGTCGGCCCCGCCCTCGGCGTAGACCATTCGCTCCTTGTTGCCTTTGCCCCTGACCCGAACCTCCAGGGTTTCGGGGTCGTAGTCTCCCAGGTCCAGGGAGACCGCCTCGCTCCTCCTCAGGCCGCACGCGTAGAGCAGCGCGAAGAGCGCCGCGTCCCTCGCACCCCTCGCCCTCTTGTTATCTTCGTAGCATAGCCGGAACAGGGCGTAGAGCTCGCCGCGCTCTACGGAGCGGCCGGGGGGGAGGCGACTGCCGCGGGCGGGGGGGACGTCGGAGGCCCTCTGCAGGTCGTCGGCCATCATGTAGCCGAGCCTGAAGCAGGCCTTGAGGACGCCGCGCATCGCCGAGAGCATCAGGTTCGCCGTGGCCGGCGCGTAGGCCTCGGCGAGCGTGGAGCGGATCAGGGAGGTGTGCTCGTAGCGGAGCCGCCACCACGCGAGCTCCATGGCGGAGACCCGGCCGCCGGAGACGAGGCGGGCTATCGTCTCCAGGTTCGTGCGCATCGGGCGCCTCGAGCTCTCGGCCAGGCCGGCCAGGTAGGCGGAGACCGGGTTGGCCCGGATGGGCGTCGGCTCGGCCAAGAGGAGCGCCTCGTCCCGGACGATCTCCGCGGTCGGTCGGTCTTCGCCAGGATCCGTTCGCGTATCTATATAGGATGCCGATACGTCCGAGCATTCGAGCTCCCGGTTCTCTCCTTCAAGCCCCGCCCGGTTCTCCCGGGGCCCCTGCTCGCCAAGATCGTCGCGCTCCACGCTGTTCCCTCCCAGGATCCTC
>JACCTS010000004.1 GCA_013812245.1 Rubrobacter sp. | reverse complement strand
TGATCTCGCCCCGTCTCACCATGGCAAGTACGCTCCCTTCGGCCGTTGCGAACGCTCGAAGAGTGGAGGCTAACATGGTCATTCCCATTCATCAGACAGGCCCTAGAGGCACGTCCGCAGCGCTGGCGGCGGTAAGCTCATAGGAGATGGGCACGTGGTTGGTGGCGCACAGGAGGTGCAGCTTCACGCCGTAGACCGAGAAGGATCCCCATCTCACCCACGCAGCTCCCTCAAAGCCCTCAGACTGAGCAACCTGCCTGGGATGCAACTGGGATGCAACACCTCCAAGAGCGTCGAGTCCACAACGAGCGTCTCGGGATCGCCGACGAGGTCCGTCAGCAGAGCGCACCTGAGGGGCTCCAGATAGCCACGCAGTCTGCGAACGCGCCGATGGAAAGAGGAGGGGTGCATCCCTGCGACGCCAGGAAACAGATGTGTGAAGAAGCGTCCGGCGTCGCGCAGGAACGATCTTTCGCTCTCGACGCCGCGCAACTGCTGGAAGATGGCGAGGGCCAGTACTTCCGAGTCGGAGAGCCTCTTGAGAGAGTCGTAGCTTCGCCAGTTTGGGTTGAGGAGCCGATAGCGGTCGTCGATAAGGCAGAAGAGCACGGTTACGGCTTCTTCCAGGTTGGTGAGCGAGAGGGTATGCTTGGTGTGGGCCATCCGAGGTTCCTTTCGCCGGGGGTTCGGATGGCCCTCTTTCTACTCCCAATCCACGCAACACGCATCTAGTAATGTCGAGGTACTCCTCGGCATCGCGATGTTGCTCGCTGCCCTTCGGGTATGCTTGGAAGCACGATGCGTATTGGGCTGCAGATCGAGACTTACGACGAAGAGGTGATGACCAACTTTCGGTAGGCTTGATGAGTACCCGTCCCCTTCGAGGAGTTTGGTCCCGAGAAATTCAAGCTGTTGTGATCAGAGATCGACGACCAGGGAGGAAAGATGCCGCGGCCGACCGGGAAAGCAAGGATCTGGGCGCGAGTGCGCTGCACAAGGTGCGGGCGTAAGTTCATGGCGCCGGTGCCTTATCTTGGGCGAAAGAACGAGGATGCGCCACAGGAGGTATTGTGGGAAGGAGACACTACCGAGGGCCTAGTCTGCGCGAACTGCGGTTCCACATCGATAGATTTTGAGGGCGAGCAGCCAGGAGGAACATCCGCGGTAGCGGATGCCAAGTAAAGACGTTAGCCTATCGTAGCGGCGATTGGAAACCCGAGAAAACCGTCCCGATCATAGATCACGCGCCGGCCGGTTAATCGTTGTGTGCTAACCTTTCGGCGGTCGCCCCGCCCCTGGAAAGGTTCTTCGTGGCCGTAGCCGTCTTGACGTTGATCGCAACCCTGTTCGTCGGAGGGCTGGCGTTGCTCGCGCAATGGGCCCGCAAGAGCCGGGGGGCTGAGATCACGCTGCTCACCGGCCTGCTCGTCCTCTCGCTGATGATCGGGGGCGTGGGCGCCTTCACGGGCTTCGGCCTGGTCCTCACGGCGGCAGACGATACGGTCTCGGCCGGAGATCGCCTGGCTTTCGTGGCAGCGGGCGTGGCGGCCATCCTGGTGGGTATCATCGGCGTCGCGTTGTGCGTGCCTCCGCTGCGCCGGATCATGGGCGGGCGGCTGAAGAACGATTTCTGGGCGGCCCCCCCGGTGTTCTTCGCGCTGTGGCTGCTCGTGGTGGTGCTGGCGAACAACGCGGTGAGCTTCCTGATCTTCACGCAAGAACCGGACGTGAGCAAGCTCTTCCCGAGCGGCAGGATCTCACCCACCGCCGTGCTGACCAGCCAGCTACCGTTCGTGGCGGTGGCCCTGGCGGGTGTCGGCGTCGGCGTGCGACGCGGCTTTCGAGACACTCTCTCCCGGCTCGGATATGGTCCCATCTCCATGAAGCAACTCGGCGTGGTTGTGGTGTTCATCGCGGGAGCTTTCGGACTTTCGGCGGCGGCCGACGCCCTGTTCGCCGCATTGCAGCCGGATCTCTATAAAACCGTCGGTGAACTATCGGACAGTCTCTTCAACCCGAAGGGTCTGGGCCCCGTCGCGGCCGTCTCTTTCGCGCTCATGATCGGGATCGGCGCCGCCCTCGGGGAGGAGACGCTCTTCCGCGGAGCGGTGCAGCCGGTGCTCGGCATCCCGATCACCTCAGTCCTGTTCGCCTCCATGCACATCCAGTACGGACCTTCCCTGCTTCTCGGCTACATCTTCCTGCTCTCCATCGGCCTCGGCCTGCTGAGACGCTACATCAACACCACGGCCAGCTTCACCGCCCACGCCGGATACAATGGCCTCGGGTTACTGATCACCTACTTCTTCGGTTCCTAGCGGGCATCTGAGAAATAGCCCGTAGCCGTAAGTTTCGGCTCCCGAATCACGATATATCCGCCGCACTCGAGTCTATTTCAGGTCGTTTCTTCTGTATCTCCCTGCTGTCTCGCGCTCTATGGGGGCTACTTCCGTTGGCGCGGTTTCGACGAGCGCTCGACTACATCGAGCTGGCGCAGGATTCCGCCCTCGCCAAGCTCCAGCGCCGTCCTCACCACGATCCGCGTTCCGTCCGGGTACTCGCACACCTCGCTGAACTCGACCCGTTGCTCACCGGCTACCTCGTCCTCGACGTGGCTGGATGTCTTGTAGTCGAGGACGACGCGCAGGTAACGCTCGATCTCGGCCCTGCCACGGAGTTCGAAACCCGGGCTATCGGGGCTTGCGGCGTTGAGAACGCGAAGCTCCGCGTCATCGGCGTAGAAGCCGATCAGAGCGTCCGGATCTCGACGTTCCACGGCTTCGCGCAGGGGTTCCAGGTTCATCGTTTCGTCAGTCTTCTCTTCGATCATGGTCCATATCTCTTTCTGGTACGCTGGCCCAGCGACCGGCTCCCCAAGCCAGCGCCGTTCCTTCTACGAGCCTGCCGCTCTCGAGCCGGCTCACGCTCAACAAACCGCTCAGAAAATTCGGGCGATGGTCCCTGTGCTCTCTCAACCGTCTCCCGAGATGGTTGGCGACGATTTCCCCCCTGATCTCCTCGTGGTGCTCGATCACCAGCGAGTAACTGACGTCCCTGTTCATCTTTCGCTCCTCTCTCGATGCTTGCCGTTTTTATGTTCTGGGAGAACTCTAAGAGGCGGCAGAGAGCAGCACATTGTCAGGGGTACCTATTTGGGGGCACCTATTTCTGAAGCCGGGAGCGCCGGATGACTAGGTTGGGTGCGAAACGCATATAGGCAGGGGTACCTAGAGCGTGTTATGGACCCGCGCCGAGTTCGGAGATGTGTTCGTCCGCGTGTTCCCGGACAATGCAGCAGCTATCGCCTGTTACCTCGGCGCAGGGTTCTCCATAGTCTCGACCACCGAACAGCAGCAATTCAATGCAGACCAGCCCGTTGACTACGTCTGGATGTGGGCCCCCGTGCCCAACAACTAGGCACTCTTCGTCTCCGCGGCAAGCATGTCGAGGGCGACGGCGGCGGTCCAGGACTGCTCGCGGGAGCCGAGCGGTTCTCCGGTAAAGGGCTCGAAGTACTCGGCGAAACCGCCTTCCGAGAGTTGATCCAGGGTAGCGCCCCGCATCTGAGCCGCCCTTTCGGGTTCTCCGGCCCGCAGCAGCGACCACCACAGGAGCCAGTTCGCCACCGGCCACGTCGGCCCGCGCCAGTAGCTGCGGGGATGGAAGCCAGGCTCTCTAAAGCTGGTGCTCGGCGGCAGCGGCCACCGGAGCCCCGGATGTCCGGCGAAAGCCGGGGAATCCAGCGTTCCGAGGAGCTCCTCCAGCCGGCCGGGGTCGAGGTCTCCCGCTATCAGGGGGGCGAAACCGGCGATGGTGCGAGTTCGCAGGGGCTCTCCGGCGCGGACGTCAAGATCCAGGCACAGCTTGAGTTCGGGGTCCCAACAACCTTCCAGGCCGCGGCGGCCCCGGTGCATCCAGGCTTCTATCCGCGCGCGGTCCTCATCCGGCGCGTCCACGACGTCCGCGATGTCGAGCAGCGCCTCGTTGGCCGCGACCAGGATGGCGGAGAAGAACACGTCCTTGACCAGAAAGGGGTGGGACTCGTAGATCTCTGCCTCCTCGTACCGGGTCCGCTTGAGCATCTCGAGCAGCCACAGGAAGCGGTCGTACTCGGCGTCGGTGGGCCGGTGCGAGGCATCGGCGACGTGCTGGAGGTCGTATCGAGTGTAGGATGGCACCTCGCCGATCTGGACCTCCTCCAGCGCCGCGTCCCATCGGGGGGAGTTGTCCGTGCCGCTCTCCCAAGGATGGTAGATGGTAACGAGGCCTGATTCCTCCGGGTCCCGCGCCGTGGCCAGGTAACGGTGCCAGTTCAGGAGGCGGGGAAAGTTGTCCCGCAGGAATCCCCTGGCACGGGAGACCCGGCGCTCATCCTTTCCCCGGGAGGTCTCCCAGATGCGGCGCACAGCGATGGCATGGACCGGAGGTTGGCAAAGACCGCTGGTGTGCGGCGAGGATGGTGCGTCCGGGGAGAGCGCCGATGAGTTCCAGCGTTCGGCATCGGGGAAGTAGCTCCGGGGCGGAGCGTCCGGGTTGAAGACGATGTGGGGCACCTTACCGGTAGACCACTGGCTGGCGAACAGGCTCTCCAGCTCCCTGGTGGCCCGGCCATTATCCGAGTGGGCGAGCCCCAGCGCGATGAAGGCGCTGTCCCAACTCCACTGGTGCGGGTAGAGCGTCGGCGCGGGACGGGTCCACGACTTCACGCCGTTGCGCCGTAGAACCCCGGCCGCGAGCGCGTTGGCCGACCCACTTCCCCCCGGCGTCCCACCGACGGTTCTTTCTTCGGGAGTTCCCTCCTGGCTCGACGCCTCTCTCATCTCCCGGCTTACTTCACCTCATATCGCTCCACAACAACACGGTTCCAACCCGTGACAGTGTATTCCTAACAGAAAATTCCCGCCCTTCAAGGGGGCGAGTCCACCGGAGCTTCAGCCGCGCTCCTCGCGCTCCTCCGAGACGCTATCCGAATACGAGGACAGGGAGTCAAGGAACCCGGAGTAGGAGTCCATGGATTCCCTGGAGAGCGACCTGAATGCCTCGCGCCGCTCTCTCGCCTGCTCGGTCAACCGGCGGATGGTGCGGCGGTTGGCCTCGGCCTGGTCCTCCAGCAGCCCGATGCCGTCATCGAAGAAGTGCCGCGTCAGCCGCGCGTGGCTCGCGCGCGCCTCGAAGGCCTGATCGACGGCCGCCCGGTAGGATTCGTGCGCGGCTTCGGCAAGTTTCTCGGCGGCGCGGTAGGCTCTGTTCTCACGATCTTCATTCATGCTTGCCTCACTTTCTCTCCCCGAAACCTAATGATACATCATGGGGTTGCTCTGACCCCATTCGACGGGGCTCGCGGGGATTGCTAGCATGGCCACTTTCGAGGTGAGAACGGGAAAGGATGGTTGATATGGCGAAGATAGCTGTGATCGGGGGCGACGGCATCGGGCCGGAGGTCGTGGGCGCCGGCATGCGCGTGTTGCGTGCCGCGGCGTCCGAAGACCCCTCGCTGAACCTGGAATTCACCGAGTTCCCCTGGGGCTGTGAATATTATCTCGAACATGGCCGGATGATGCCCGAAGACGGCCTGGAGACGCTCTCCGGCTTCGACACCCTCTATCTCGGGGCGGTCGGATGGCCGACGGTCCCGGACCACGTCTCGCTCTGGCAGCTTCTGATCCCCATCCGGCGCGGCTTCGACCAGTACGTGAACCTGCGGCCCGCACGCATACTGCGCGGCGTCGAGAGCCCGCTACGAGATCCCGGCGCCCTCGACGTTACCGTCGTGCGGGAGAACACCGAAGGCGAGTACTCGAACTCGGGCGGACGTCTTTTCGCCGGGACGCCGCGCGAGATGGCCATCCAGGACAGCGTCTTCACCCGTCACGGCCTGGAACGAATCCTCCGCTACGCCTTCGAGTTGGCCGGAACGCGCCGGGGTCACGTCACCGGGGCAACCAAATCCAACGGCATCTCCATCACCATGCCTTTCTTCGACGAGATGTTTCGTGAGATATCCGAAGCATACCCCGGCGTCGAAGCATCCCTGATGCACGCCGACGCGCTGGCCGCGCGGCTCGTCCTCGACCCGGAGAGCTTCGACATGGTCGTTGGATCCAACCTCCTCGGAGACATCCTTTCGGAGGTGACAGCCGCCGTCTCAGGGGCCATCGGCATCGCGCCATCGGCCAACCTCAACCCGGAGGGAGATCACCCATCCCTCTTCGAACCAATCCACGGCTCCGCCCCGGACATCGCCGGAGAGGGGGTTGCGAACCCGGCTGGTGCGATCTGGGCCGGCGCCTTGATGCTCGACCACCTCGGCCACCAGGAGACCGGCGGGCGCATCGTCGAAGCACTGGAAACGACCCTGGAGAGCGGAACGAAGACCGGAGATCTCGGCGGCTCCGCCACGATGGACGAGGTGACGGACGCGGTCGTTGGGCGGCTACGCGGTTAGGCTACGGGTTCCGCAACTCGCGCCAGATGGCGGGGAGGACCCTCGCAGGGTAGCTCCAGTTTACGAACGACTCGCCGTGCTTGCGCACACTGTAGCTGACCGGGACTTCCTCCATCCGCGTACCTTTCCGCAGCAGGTCGAGGGTGAGTACCTGGGCGTAGTTGTAGTCGTGGACGATCTCCGCAACGTCGGCCGCCTCCCGCGAGAATGCCCGCATCCCGGTCTGTCCATCGGAGATACGCCGTCCCGCGAGCACCGAGAGCAGCGCGGTGAATACGTGGTTGCCGGCCCACCGATGCGGTTTCATGCCGAGCAGACTGCGCCCCCCGTCGAGAAAGCGACTCCCCAGCACGTAGTCTGCGCGCCCGTAGAGGACAGGCTCGACGAGGGACGGAATATCCTCCGGGCTGTATTCCAGGTCCGCGTCCAGATAGACGACGGCGTCCGCCCCGGCCTCCACCGCCGCCCGAAGACCCGTCCGCAGCGCCGCCCCGAGACCGCAGTTGGCGGGGTGGCGCAGCACGGTGGCTCTGTGTTGATCCGAGATCTCCGCCGTTCGGTCAGTGGAGCCATCGTCCACGACGAAGGCCCGTAACTCGTGTCCCGGCACCCTGACGCGGGCGATGCGGGCCAGCAATTCGCCGACGGTGGCCTGCTCATCTTTGGCCGGCACTACGACCGCCAGGAGCTTCACGACGTCCGCTCCTTCGCCAGCGCGTCTTTCAAGACCCTTCCGGTGGAACCTCCCGGTGGATCTACGCCAAGCAGGTACGAGATCGTCGGGGCAAGGTCGAGAATGGAGGCGGGCTCTTTAGTGGTTAGCCCTTGCGCTATGCCGCTACCCCACATGGCGAACGGGACGAATCGCTCCCCTTCGGAGAGGTGGCCGTGGGCGCCGATGCCCCGACCCTGGCCGTGGTCGGCCATCAGGATCACGGCGGTCTCATCGTCCAGGAAACCGTGATCTTCGCACCAGCGCATGAACCCTTCGATGAGGTGGTCGGTAATCTCGATGCGCTCCACGTACTCCGGGAAATACGTGCCGCGAACGTGACCGTTCTGGTCCACGGCGAGTAGCTGGAGCACGAGGAGATCGGGATCGCGCTCCTCAAGCTCTCGCTCGGCTGCGGCGATGAGGTTCCCATCTATCTTGTCGTTGTGGGCCACGCTGGTCACGCTCGCCACGTCGTCCCCGAAAGCGTCTATGAGATGCGCGATTCCCACCAGCCGCCCCTTCTTCCCAGCCCGCCGCAGCACGTCGAAGATGCTCTCCACCTCGAGCCCGAGTTTCAGAACCAGGTTTGAGGTGATGCCGTGGGCCTCCGGCGCCGCGCCCGTGAACATGGAAGAGAAACACACGACGGTCCGGGCCGGGTACACCGTTTCCACGCTCTCGTACACGGTGCCGTCCCGCATCATCTTCTCCAGATACGGCTTCTCTGCCTCGTGGAAGCGGTCGAGGCGGCAGCCGTCTATAACGACCACGATCACCCGTTTCGCCAGTGGCGCACCCCGATTCACCTCCCGCGTCGGCTCCGCCGGATAGACCGGCCTCCAGTCGAAGAAGCGCCGGTGGATGAGAAAGCTTGCGATGGCCAGCGCAGCCGTGAAGCCGAGGAGCAACCCAGCGCGTCCCACGCTCAAAGGAGACGCGACCAGATACTCCAGGGCCAGGAGCACGGCCAAGGCTTTTGGCATCTGCTCCAGGAAATTCCCGCTGGTCGAGTCCGGGTTCTCCAGTACGAGCCGCCAGAACCGGGCGAAGTTGGTCTTCGGGGCGCCGGTGCGCAGGTGGTAGTAGAGCGTCCCCCAGAAGAACACGGTGAAGAACACGTAGAGTGCGAAGGCCAGCGAGATCGCGCCGAGGTCCACGAACCGGAAAAGAACGACGAACGCCGCCAGAAAGATCCAGAGCGCCCAGCGAAGCCTGAGCGGGAAGTCGTAGCGGATGAACACGATCACCAGCGGCGCCACCAGCAGGAGCGCTGGCAAAGCCCACCCCCAGAAAACAAGGTCGGCAAGTTCCGCGATGTGGAGCAGCAGAAAAACGCCGAGCACGAACACGGGATGGAAGGATTTGCCCTCGTTGAGCACGTTCCACGCCCGCGCGGCGAAGATCTCAAACTTCGAGGCGGATTTCACTCCCCACGTCTCCTTACCCACACCCTCAAAGACCTGGACGTTTGATCTAGCTCACAAAACTCCCCCCAACGGTTGACGCGGGGGTACGTTCTACATTACCTTTAGTCACTGGTTATTGCAAATGATTGTCATTTGTAGGTGGCGATGAGGTGGGAGGCGAACGATGATCGGGGCGTTCCTGGTTATGTTGCGAGAGGGTTTCGAGGCGACCCTTCTCGTGGCGATCGTGCTGGCGTACCTGGTGAAGATCGATCACAGAAAGGGGTTCCGGGGCGTCTGGTACGGCCTGGGGGCGGCGGTTCTAGTGTCGCTAGCGGTCGCGGGAGCGCTGTTTGCGACCGCTAGCGGGCTGGGCGGGACGGCCGGGGCGCTCTTCAAGGCGGGCACCATGTGGATTGCGGTTGGTTTCCTGACGTACATGGTGCTCTGGATGAAGCGCCAGTCGCGCACGGTAGCCCAGGGGCTACGTCACGGCGTGGACGACGCGGTCGAGAAGGGCGGAATGTTCGCGCTCGCCACGCTCGTGTTCGTCATGGTGCTGCGCGAGGGGATCGAGACTGGCCTGTTCATGTTCGGCGTGAGCCAGACCTCGACGCCGCTCGGGGTAATAGTCGGGGGCGTGGCCGGCCTCGCCGGGGCGGTGGGCCTCGGATACGCGGTCTACGTGGGCGGCAAGAAGATAGACCTCGGGGTCTTCTTCAAGGTCACGGGGGTGCTCCTGATCATAGTCGCGGCCGGGCTTATGGCCCGCGGCGTGGCCATAATCGAACTCGAAGGCCTCATTCCCGCCTTCTTCTACCCGCTCTGGGACGTCACGCACGTCGGCTTCCTGTCCTCGGAGAGCGTGCTCGGCCAGTTCCTCACGGCCTTCCTTGGCTGGGACGCGAAGCCGGATCTCCTCGAGTTCGTGGCGTGGGCGGGCTACCTGCTCGGGGTGGGCTACTTCTTCCTTCGTCCGGTCTCCGCTACTTCGGCCCGCACGGCCGGGGCACACAGCTAGACGTTGCGGCATTCCGTTCTCAGCCTCCTGACGCTGCTGTGCCTGATCTTCCTTCTCCAGGGATGCGGCCGGCCGATGGTAACCGACGAGCGGGCAGCCGAATCCACGGACGAGACTACCGGCGAAACCACCGGCCCCGACGTGGAGAGCAGCCCGGAACTGGAGAAGGCCGCCGACGCCTACGAAGAGTACGTGGCCGGGGAGTTGGTGCTCCTGGAGAAGCGTACGAAACCGTTCGTGGACGCCGTGATCGCGGGCGACGTGGAGCGGGCGAAAGAACTCTACGCCCCGGCGCGCGAGCCCTGGGAGAGAATCGAGCCCATCGCGGCGCAGCTAGGGGACTACGATCCCGAGATTGACGCCCGTGAAGGAGACGTGCCGGCGGACGAGTGGGGCGGGTTCCACAGGATCGAGAAGGCACTCTGGGTCAAAGGGACCACGGACGGCCAGAAAGAGCACGCCAGGAAACTCATGGAGGACGTGGAGCACCTGCGGGGTGAGATCGGCGAACTGGAGTTAGAACCGGCGGACCTCGTCACGGGGTCCGTGGAGCTTCTCAACGAGGTTTCGGCCGGCAAGATCACGGGCGAAGAGGAACGCTACTCGCACACGGACCTCTACGACATCCAGGCCAACGTGGAGGGCACCGAGGCGGCTTTCGACGAATTGAAGCCGGAGGTAGCCGAAGAGGACTCCGCGCTCGCCAACGACGTCGAAGAAGGCTTCGACCAGGTGTACGAGGAACTTGACCAGTATCGTCGTGGCGACGGCTGGGTCTCCTACGAGCAGCTCGACGAATCGGACAGACGCGCCCTTAGTCAGAAAGTAGACGCCCTCGCGGAGCCCCTCTCGCAAGCCGGTCAGGTGCTGGAGAAGAACTAGGCGATGGGCGAAGGCAAGATCAGCCGTCGGGATCTGCTGCGTCTGGCCGGGGCGGGAGGAGCCGGACTAACCCTCGGGGCAGGCGGATACGCCGCGATACGCAGCGCCGGAAACGAAGCGGCCGGGTTCTCACCGGGAAGCACTACGGTCCCCTTCTTCGGGGAGAACCAGGCCGGCATCGCCACCACGCAGCAGGAACACATGCACTTCGCGGCTCTCGGCCTCATCACGGAAGACGTATCGGAGGTGCGAAACCTATTCCGCGCGTGGTCGGAGGCAGGAGCACGCATGGCAGTAGGCGAACCGGCAGGCGACGAGAACTACAGCCAGTTTCTGCCACCGGAAGACACTGGCGAGGCATTCGGCCTGCACCCGGCCAACTTGACTCTGACGTTCGGGCTCGGTCCGTCCTTTTTCGAGAAGGATGGCGAAGATCGCTTCGGAATCGCGAGCATGATGCCGGAGGCGCTCGCGCCCCTGCCGCCGCTGACGGGCGACGTTCTGGACGAAGCTCGCTCGGACGGCGACCTGTGCGTGCAGGCGTGCGCCGATGACCCGCAGGTTGCGTTCCACGCGGTCAGGAACCTCGTCAGGATCGCACGCGGCCTCGCCGTGGTGCGCTGGAGCCAGCTCGGCTTCGGGCGCACGGCCAGCACCAGCAAGGCCCAGTCCACGCCCCGTAACCTCATGGGCCTCAAGGACGGCACGAACAACATAAAGGCAGAGGACAGGGATCTCATGG
>JACCTS010000616.1 GCA_013812245.1 Rubrobacter sp. | reverse complement strand
GCTAGGGCGCGAGGACGAGTGCTTTCGTACGGTCTCGGGCAAGCCCGGACCAAGGAGGGAACGGTCTGTCGCGCCCCTGTTGGCCGCATTGTGAACGACCAAATCACTATACAAAGGAGGATGGGGTTGGTTGACGCGAACCGCTCGTGGGGCCGCTCCGAGGGAGCGTCGGAAGAGGCGCGGGCTGGATTGCGCGATGGAGTGCCCAGAATACCGAAATTACGGTCGAGGGAACTCAGGGTCTTCGGTGCGATCGAGGTAGCGTACCATCAGTTCGTTCCAGGAGAGATCGAGACCCTGCCCTTCAAGGGGCCTGTGATCAACCTGCACCTGAGCGCCCCGCATCGCCTGGTGCAGCGGCAGAACGGACTGGCGCGCGAGGGGCTCGTAGCCTCGAACGACATCGCCGTCATGCCCGCGGGCACGCCGGGCTACTGGCGTACGGATACGGCGTCCGAGGACATGAGCATACTCCTCGAAGAGCGCTTCTTCCGGCGGGTGGCCGCCGAGGCGGGCGCCGACCCCGACAGGATCGAGGTCGTGCCCCTCTTCAGCGCCCCCGACCCGCAGATAGAGCGCATCGGGCTGTCGTTTCTTTCGGAGATGGAAACGGAGGGCCTTGGGGGCGAACTCTTCACAGAGTCGCTGGCGAACGTGCTGGCGCTGCATCTCCTGCGGAGCCACTCCTCGCTGGGACGCGGCTCCAGGCAAAGGATCGGGCGCGAAGACGGCTTCTCAAAACGCGCGCTCGCGCAGGCCACCGATTACATAAACGACAACCTCTCGCGCAAGCTGACGCTGACGGAGATAGCTGGAACGGCACACATAAGCCCCCATCACTTCGCGCGATCGTTCAAGGCGGCTACCGGGTTCGCGCCGCACCAGTACATCGTCCGCAGGCGCGTCGAGCGGGCCAGGAGCTTGCTCACCGACACCGACCTCACCATCGCCGAGATCGCCAAAGCCGTTGGGTTCTCCAACCAGAGCCACCTCGCCTACCACGTCAGGCGCCTGCTCGGCGTCTCCCCAAGAGCCCTGCGCCAGGAGGATACGCGCTAGCGCCCTCAATTCCGTAGATTATGTAAAAAGAGAGCAAGAACCTGTTCGTCAGTCGGCCCCACGTCCCCGATAATCCCCTCTGACGGGTTATGCTGGCAGGGTGCCGAGGAGGCTCCCGCAAAGCCGGCGGAGTCCATGTGAAGGCAATGGAAACAACCAACCGATAGAAAGAGGTGAGAGGATGTACTACTACGAACACAGTTGGGCAAAGGAGAGGATGGCGGAGGCCATCAGGGATCACGAACAGGACCGTTTGGGCAGGGAGCTTCGTCTGGCCACCAGGGTCTCCCGCAGGGGTATGGTTATCCGCGTCACGACGTTTGTCATGACGTTGTTCCGCGGCTAGCTTGGCTTCCTCTCATGGCCGCAAAAGCGCTGCCGGGCGGGTCTGGATCAGCGCGTTCTTTGTAGCGCAAAGCGACGATAAGGGCGCTTGTCGTCCCGCCTCACAGAGGGATATTTTTTGAGGATAGTCCATTTGGCGGATGCATGCTCCCCGCGCCAGGATGCCGGGCGGCAACAGGGGTGGGGGTCTTACACCCTCTTGCTCCGCCTGGCTGAAGAAAGGTGATGGAGATGAGGAAGACCGTTCTACTGCTTGCCTCAATGGCCGCGGCATTGCTCTTGGCGGGCGGGGTAGCGCTGGCCGTAACTCCGAGCGGCACTGCTGCCGGGGATGCGAAGGTCCACATCACCAGTGCCAAAGCCTCCGACGCCGCGCTCGACGGCGCGCTAAAGGGGCTGGTCGCCAGGCACGGCGGCCCTCCCGGGGTCATCGCTGTCGTGCAGCGCGGCGAGCACCGGGAGGTCCACCGCTTCGGGGTCGCCAACGTGCGCACCGGCAGGCCAATGAGGGTCAACGACCGCATGCGCATCGCCAGCACCGCCAAGGCCTTCAGCGGGGCCGTCGCACTCTCGCTGGTGAGCAAGGGCAAGCTCTCTCCGAACGACACGATCGACGAACGCCTGCCGGCTCTGCCCGATGCCTGGTCCGAGGTGTGACCCTCAGGCAGCTTCTCAACCACACCAGCGGGCTGCCGGACTTCTCGCAGGATCAGGGCTTCCGGGAAGCGCTCTTCGCCAGCCTCAAAAAAGCACCCCCACCGGAGAAGCTGCTTACGTACGTGGAGGATGAGGATCTGCTCTTCGATCCTGGTTCGAAATACCACTACTCCAACTCGGACAACATAGCCGTGGCCCTGATGGTCGAGGCGGCTACGGAGGAGACCTATGAAGGCCAGCTCCAAAAGCAGGTGTACGGGCCGCTAGGCTTGGCGAAGACCTCCCTACCGGCCGGTCCCAACCTCAGAGTGCCCTACATCCACGGCTACGACAACGATCCCTCGCAGCAACCACCAGAAGACTACACTGAGTTGGTGGCTGCTGGCTGGTCCTGGGCTTCGGGTGGCATAGTATCGACGCCTGCCGACCTCAGCGACTTCATTCGCGGCTACGTCGGCGGCAGGCTCTTCGACCAACAGACACGGGCACAGCAGCGTCGGGTCATAGAAGGAGGAGGCTCCGAGCCGCCTGGTCCTGGAAAGAACTCGGCGGGCCTGGCGGTCTTCCGTTACGAGACCAGATGCGGGACGGTGTGGGGCCACACGGGCAACACCCCGGGCTACACACAGTTCATGGCGGCGAGTCCCGACGGGAACCGCTCGGTGGTGGTATCGGTCAACGAGCAGCTAACCCCGAATGCAGGCGCTCCCGGTGTCTTCGATGCTTTGCGCCGCGCTGAGGGCCGGGCTGTGTGCGCCGCGCTCGCGGGCGGCTAGCCTATGCTTATGAGCTCGATCCAGGAGAGCGAGACGAGGGAAAGCTACTCTATTCGCCCTACGTTATGGAGGGTTACAGGTCATTGAAAAATCCCTCCGCGCCGCACCTGCACTTTCAAGTGATGGACGGCCTGCTGTCGCTGGCTTCGAACGGTCTTCCCTACGTCATTGACTCGTACACGGTTACCGGGAAAGCGCCGGCACGGATGCGTTCGACAAGGCCGAGCAAGAGGGCACGCGGCTAGATGTCACTCCTGTCGACCCGGCCGCGAAGATCACCGACGCCATGCCCCTCGACCAGCGCGTGGTGGACTTTGACTGATCTTCTGTAGAAGCTGCTTTTCAGGAAGGCCACAGATGACCTAGAGAGTGCAGAGTGAGTGTCGGGAGCGCAAGCGATGCGAGCTTCGGCGTCGGCTTTGTTGCCGAAGTCCGACTCGATACCCGTTCCCGACCCTGACAGCGTTTCTTGCGCCAACTGACCGGACACGTGGTGATCGACATGGAGGGGAAAGCAATCGGGATGAACAGGACCAGGACGTTGGCAGGCTGGGCCCTGTTCCTCGCGTTGTCGCTCGGCGCCGTGGCGCTCCATACGGCTTCGGCGCAAGAGGCTACTGACACGCACCAACAAGGCAAGGGTCACCCTCGAACTCAGCGACGTGGATGGTGACGCCAGCCTCCTCACGCTCGGCGCCATCTCATCCAACCTCCGCCTCGTGCCAAATAGCAACGTCACCTTCGCTGGCAGCGGCGAGACCCGCACCGCGACGATCAGCACGGTTTCAGGACGAACCGGAAGCTCGACCGTGCAGACCACGGGCAGCGACGGCCAGTCGAGCGCCAGCGTAGACGTGAAGGTGCAGGTCGGGGGTAACAGCAACAACACGCTGTCTGGTACTGAGGTTGCAGATCTGATCCTCGGACAGAACGGCGACGACATACTAAGCGGCATGGGCGCGAGCGACGTACTGTGCGGGGCGAACCGCAATGATCGGCTGAGCGGCGGTAGCGGAGCGGACACGATGGATGGTGGGTTGGGGACGGATACCACCTCGAACTACGCAGCGAAGGGGATGCCAGGACGAACATACCGTAGTTGCTAGATATCGCAGCAGGCAGCGGACATCGGACGGAGACGCTCACCGCAAAGAGCGTCTCCGCCTTCATCCGTGCCCGAACCGTCCCCGAACCAGAGACGAGAGACTCGTGGAACGGCATGCTCGCAAGGGAGAGCTAGTAACAGAAAGCAATTCTGCTTGTAACGGCAAAAATCACTCAATTGGGGGATGTGGCGGAACCTCTTCCGGGCTAGGCTACAAGCGTCAAAGGAAGCGGGAGATGCTCACCCGGCCAGGGGGAGCGGCTCCACGAGGAGGCAACAGAAGCGGCCAGCGAACAGGAAGAGGTGAGCAAATGTACTTCCCCGAATACGAAGTGGCGAAGGAGAGGATGGCGGAGGCGATGAGGGATCGCGAGCAGGACCGTCTGGGCAGACAGCTTCGCCTGGTTGCCAGGGGCTCCCGCAGGAGCCTGGGTGTACGCAGCATGGCGTTCGTCACGGCGCTGTTTCGCGCCTAGCACGGCTTTCTAACGTGGCCGTGCAGCGGTAGACACCTCCGCCGGAGTCACTTTCAAACAACTGGAGAGGGCCGGGAGTTCGGTTCCCGGCCCTCTCGTTTCGGTGGATCATTCCGAGATCGGACGCCACGGAACGTCTCAGTCTCTGCCTTCACCTCAACCGGAACCGTGCTCTACCCAGACAATACGTCAGGATTTCTCGTCCTGGCGTCCTCACTTGAGTAGACTTTCTGAAGAGAGCAAGAGTTTGTCGCTCGCGTCCGGGCGAGCCGGAGTAACTCCTGCCCGAGAAGGCCAGGCTAGAGTCTCTCCGTTGCAAGCGCACGGCTTCACTGGCGCGTGATACTTTGTCCCTGTCTCGACAGATATCCAGGAGGACTCACATGCCCTTGATCCCGGACGGCCGCGTGCTCTACGCCCAGGCTTTTAGAGAACACTTCGCGGCTCCGGCCTTCAACGTCTGCAACCTGGAGATGGCGCAGGGCGCCGTGGAGGCGGCGGAGGCGGAGCAAGCCCCGATCATCCTCCAGACGTACCCTGGCGACCTGGCGCACGGCGGCGCTCCGCTCGCCGCCCTGCTGCGGACGCTGGCGGAAGGGTCGAGCGCGCCTGTGGCGCTGCACCTGGATCACGGCGAGGGGCTCCAGATGATAGCGGGCCGCTTGCGCGACGGGTACTCGTCCGTGATGTTCGACGGTTCGCACCTTGACCCGGATGAGAACATCCGCCAGACCCGGCAACTGGCAGAGGTCGCGCACGCCTTCTCGGCTTCGCTGGAGGCGGAGATCGGGCTGTTCGGCGGGGATCACGGCTCCGTGGTCTTCACCGACCCGGAGGAGGCCGAACGCTTCGTCTCCGAGTCCGGGGCCGACACCCTGGCCGTCTCCGTCGGCTCCGAGCACCGTCAGGAGAGCCGCCTAGATCTGGAAAGGCTGGAGGACATCTCCGGGCGAACGGGGCATCCGATGGTGCTGCACGGAGGTTCGGGCATCCACCCCGACGACGTGGAGGCTGCGGTCGGGATGGGAGTCGTCAAGATCAACATCGGACACGCTATCTCCGTCGCGATGACCGAGGGCGCGAAGGAGGCCCTCAACTCCGGGCTCGACCACTACGCGATGCTGAAGGTGATGCGCGGCAAGGTGCGTGACAAGGCGGTCGAGAAGATACGGCTCATGGGCGCCACTGACGCGGCCGGTCCCGTCCCGGCCTAGAACGCTGCCTGTACGAGAGACGGGCCTGGACAGATTCTTGGCGGTAAGCAAGTAGATGTTATTGGGCGCTGCGGAAGTACGGTTCGGCATGTCAGTAGATCAGCCGACAGGAAGCTGGCGTAATGTGGCGCGTTATCCGCTACTCTAGTCGCTCAAGCGCAGAACGCAGCAGCGTGCGTGCGTTCGAGCGCATCACCTCCACCGCCTCCTCGCGGGAAAGTCCGCCCATGTCTGTCAGCCATACCAGAGCCTCGATGCCGAGCGTGGCGCCGATCCCGTAGACCAACCGCTGCAGCTCGCGCTCCGGCATTCGCCCGCGCAGGGGAGCAAGAGCGTCCTCAACCCACTCGATCCGCCGGCCCCCCCGCAGCGGCAGGCTGTCGCCGTTCGCAGGTTCACCTTCAAGCGCGAGCCGCAGTTGGGCGCGGTACTCGGGCTCGTGCTCGACGATTCGCCGCGTCAGGCTCTCGGCCATGATCTCCAGCCGTGCCAACGGGTCTTCTGGCGGGTCAGCTCCAAGCAGCGAGCGCAACTCGATCTCTGGAAAAGTGGCGGCCAGAAGCGCTCGACTATTGGGGAAGTAGCGATACGCAGTAGTGCGACCGATGGACGCCTCGGCAGCCGCCTCGTCGATGGTGGGAGTTACACCCCTCGATAGTAGCTGCCGGGCAGCCGCGACCAGGGCATCCCTCGTACGGGCCTTCTGATTGGTACGTCCCGTATGTAGATATGGGGCATCCATGCTCATTACGGTAGCACATACCGCTATGGAATTTCTATACCCTTTATGGTACTGTTCGTTCCACAAAAGGCCGAGTGCGCTAAAGGCGTAGGGAAGGAGAGAGGAATGAGTACTTCAGTCCCGATCATCCGGGGAGATGGAGAGGGGGAGCGCCTCTGGTTTGCTGGCGGAGGTGTGTGGACCATGAAGGCTACAGCTGAGGAGACCGACGGGGCATTCACGCTGCTCGAGGACCAGTTGATGCAAGGCAAAACGACCCCGCTTCACACCCACCCACACCTGGACGAGACCTTGATCGTACTCGAGGGGGAGATCCTGGTGCATGCCGAAGGGAGCGAGCATCGAGTCGGCCCGCGTGGTGTTGCGGTGGCCCCGCGCGGCGTTCCGCATGCGTTTATGGTCATCTCGGAGACCGCGCGCATTCTCACGCTGCAGACGCCTGGAAGCGGCGAGCCCTTCTACAGGGACGCAACCGAGCCGACGACTGCCGAAGCCGATCCGGGGAGGCCGCCCGACTGGGAGCGCCTCCGAGCAGCTGCGGAGCGCCACCCCGACATCATACAGATCCTCGGTCCGCCCCCGTTCGAGGCGGCGAAGGAGTTCGCCGCGAAAGCTGAAGCCTAGAGCGAGGCGTCCTCTCACTGTCCACCAGGCTGGGGGCGAAGAACATCTCCCCGAGCCGGGAGATGCTTTATGGCGGGATTGGTCCCCTCGGTGACGGGCTGTGGGAGCCGATGAAGTTGTTCCTGCTGGACAGAACACTGTAGCGGGCAGGACACCCCAGGGGGCATTCGCGGAGATCGTGTTCGTGCTGAGGACCGGGGAACCGCAGCAGCCAGTCCCCCGGCAGATCGTCTGCTGCAGGGTGACCGCTCGGCTGTTGCTGCGGGACTGGCATTGGGCAGGGGTGTGGGAGCGACTGTGCCGCGCGTTTATCCGCCGGAGCTACCTCATGGGGCTATGAAATGGATTCTAAGCGCCCGAGCCGGGGACTTCGGAGACCTCCGTCTCCAGCCGGAAGCGGCAGGACTCGCCGGGTGAAAGCTGGATCACCCGTCCCGCTGCCTCCTCGGCCGCGCGCCCGCCGACCCGGCACGTGGCTGGCTCTAGCCCAACGGTGTAGGTTCCCTCGCCCGTCATGGTCCACTGAACCATCTCCGGCAACTCATCTGGCCGGAATCGCACCGAAAAGGCGAGCCCGAGTCCGGGGTTCTCCAACCGGGCCTCGGCCCAGCCAGCGTCGTCCGAGATGGGGCGATGGTGGAAGACGCGCTCCCTGAATCCCGGCGTGGGACCGTCGAAGCGGTCCCAGGCTTCGAGCCCGGTTCGGGCTTCCTCGTCCCGGGGCTCCGGCGGCTCGCCCGGTCGGCCGGGGCCGGTAAGACGGGCGCTCTCGTCCAGGAGCGGCCAGCCGAGGTTGACGTGGTAGAGGAGCATCAGCGGCTGCGGATCGAATCCCTCGTTGGTGATGGTGTCCTCTATCCGTATTCGGGCTTCACCGACGCGGACGGAGATGGTGCGATGCAAGACCAGATCGGCGCCGAACACCCGGCTCTCGCGTACCTTGCCCCGGACTTCGAGGACGCACCCATCCTCGTCCCACACGGCCTCGTGGGAGACGTTCGAGGCTGGGATGTTCGAGATCCGGCCGTGCAAACCAAGCTCCTCGCCGTCCTTCTCGGACGGCTCCCCGACGTTCTGGAGGCCGCACGTAACCAGCAGGCCGCCGCCGAAGGAGCGCAGCCAACCCTCGCCCTCGGGCTCGTAGTGCTGCGGACCGACCACGCCGTTGGGGGAGAGCCAGGCCAGAGGAACACCCAGGTACTCGACGGCGCCAAGGTCCATGCCCCGGTCAGCCAGCACCTCGAATGCGAGGCCGCCGCCCGCGCGGACCCGTAGCGCCCGTACCCCGCACGCGGGTCCGTCATCGAACACGAAAGACTCGACCCCGAACGCCTGCCCCAGCCTGCCGACCCGCCGCCGAAGCTCCCGGCCCGACAGTGTCTTCCCGTACAGGCGCACCTCGCCTTCCTGTTCCAGGGCCATAAGCCTCCTCTCATCCCACGGCCCACCGCTCGCCTGTAGAATACCGCGCAGGGGAAGCGGCGACGGGAAAGGGGAACAGGTTTGTTCGGGATCGCGGTGGGGTCGGGAAGATGAACACCTACCCGATAAAGCTAACCTACCATGTCAGAAGCTACTCCTTCGGGGAACGTTTGATCCCTGAGATGCTGGGCAAACAGAGCGCCCCCGACGGCGTCGTCGCGGAGACCTGGGAGGTAAGCGACTATCGCGACGCCCGCGCCACCGTGACCAACGGCGAGTACGCCGGCCGTTCTCTCCACGACCTCGTCGAAGAGTTTCCAGAGGAACTTGTCGGGCAGGGATGGAGCGGTCCGCACTTCCCACTCCTGGAGAAATTCCTCGATGCCTCGCACATGCTCCCCGTCCACCTTCATCCCGACGACGAAACGGCGCGCGCCAAACACGGCGAGCCCCACGGCAAGAGCGAGGCCTGGCACATCCTGTGGGCCGCGGAGGGCGCGACGATCCTGGCCGGCATCAAAGAAGGCTTCTCCAGAGACGACCTCTTCGAGGCGTTCAAGGCTGAAGACTACGACGCCGTGATGCCGCGGCGTGAGATCCGGACTGGCGACACCGTGTACGTGCCTGGTGGCGTCCTCCACACCTTCGGACCGGACACGCTCATCTTCGAGGTGCAGCAGACCTCCGATCTCGGCCAGTTCGTGATGCCCACCGACCTGTACAACAACCGCCTGAGCGATGAGGAGTGGGACGCAAATATAAACGCAACCCTCGACGAACTGAAGACGGACTTCATGCCCCATCCCAACCCTGGCCTCGTCGTGGAGGACGGGACGAACCGCCGCGTGCTCTGCTGCGCCGGGCCGTATTTCGCGCTGGAGCGGTGGACCCTGACCGTTCCCCACGAGGAGCCGTCGCGTCCGCGACGGTGCATGACGCTCTCCAACGTCGGCGGGCCGGTCGAGATCGAGCACGAGGGTGGTGTGGAGCGG
Source organism: Rubrobacter sp. (assembly GCA_013812245.1). Classification (GTDB taxonomy): domain Bacteria; phylum Actinomycetota; class Rubrobacteria; order Rubrobacterales; family Rubrobacteraceae; genus JACDGB01. The sequence goes on along the minus strand of JACCTS010000616.1, from coordinate 4,567 downwards.
TTGGATCGGGCGGAGTCGTGTGTCTTGCCGGCCGCCATTGGCGAGTTGCGTATCGTGCCGGACGATGAGACGAGCCTCGTGGTCTGTTACGTGCCGGACCTGGGGCGAGATGTGATCTCACCATTGCGGGAGACTGGATACTCGGACGAGGAGATCCGGAGCCTCGGCGAGGTGGGGATCTAGGCTTCGACACCCGATAGGAGGAGAGCTTTGGGCAAGATAGTGGCTTTGGGTGAGGTGGTCTCGGACATCTACGAGGCCGATGGTGGATCGCCGGTGGAATTACCCTTCATCGCGCGTCCCGGCGGCGCGCCGGCGAACGTGGCGGTCGCCGCCGCCAGGCTCGGCTCGGAGGCCGCCTTTATAGGGAGCGTGGGCGATGATCTATTCGGGGACTTCATCCTGAACGCGCTGGATTCCGAGGGCGTGGAGACCTCCGGCGTCGTGCGCCAGAAGCCGCCCACGCGGACCTCGCTGGCCTTCGTGGAGATCTCGGACGACGGCGACCGAGAGTTCACCTTCTATCGCTCAAGTCCCGCCGCCGACGAATTGCTCTCGGCTGATGATGTGACGGAGAAGCTGGTCTCAGACGCCTCCTTCGTGAACTTCGGGAGCATACCCCTGATCCGGGAGCCTGCCCGCTCGGCGACCCACAGGCTTGCGGAGATTGCCGGGGATCTCGGCGTCCCGGTCGCCTTCGACGTAAACTTCAGGGAGCACCTGTGGGAGAGTCCGGACACCGCCCGCGAGGCCGTCGATCCTCTCCTCGACCGTTCCACCATCGTCAAGATGGGCGACGATGAGCTTTCGCCGCTTCTCGGCACCGACGACCCCGAAGAAGCCGCCGGAATGCTGCTGGCACGCGGCGTCGCCCTGGTCCTCGTGAGCCTCGGCTCCGATGGCGCCTTCTACGCCACGGAAGAGTTCAGCGGAAGCGTCCCGTCATTCGAGGTCGAGGTCGAGGATGCTACCGGGGCGGGTGATGCCTTCCTCGCCGCTGCCCTGGTGCGTCTCTCCGAGACCGGATGGGACGAGGCCACGGTGCGCGAGGCCGCGCGGTGGGGCACGGCGGCTGGCTCCCTCGCCTGCACGGGATTCGGCGCCATGAGCACGCTGCCCACAAAGGACGAACTCGACCAGTTCATGTCCGACGGTGGATGAAGGCTTGGAGCAAACTCGGGATACCGGCCGTTCGAGGTCGTGGACCGGGTGTGGGGCTTTGCTGCTGTTCGCCGCCGTTCTGGCCGCAATCTACCTGGGTAAGTTCTGGTATCTGCTGCTGACCAACCTGAATTTACCGCCGGCGCTGGACAGCGGTTCGATCCTGGCTTCGCTGCTGATTGTGCTCCTGTCCCTAGCCGGTGGTGGATCTTGCGTCCTCGTAATCGCCGCCGTAGGGAGAGCTTCGAGTCCTGGTTTCGTCGCGGTCCTCGTTGTCACGCTTCTTCTGGCGTGGGTGTTGTATCCGGTCGCATGCGACACGCACGAGAGCTTTGTCGACCAGCCGAACAAGGTCTGTGAGTGCTCGGGCGCCACCCTGGCCTACTATCCGCAGGGAACCATGGATGGCGCGGAGATCGAATACTGCATCGGTCTCGAACGACCGCTGGCGTAGTACCGGGGTTCAGGGACGCTGGTCTAGCTTCGCTTCGTATCTGGATGAATGTTCCCGCAGGCCCATGTTCCGGGCGGCGCGTAGCAGTTCGCGCCAGAATTGCGATGAGCAGGTGTTCAACTCTCCGAGACCTTCGAGTTCATCGAGGGCCAACTCCAGCTCGTTGTGTCCCAGCCAGTTTTCGAACCTGTCCAGGCTGCCGGTTTCGATGTCCTCTCGCGTCGTCAGGGGCAGCAGATTCCGCGCTTTCCCCAGGTGAAACCGGATCCTTCGCCAGCTCTTCCGATGGTTCGTCATGGTCCTAGCGCCGTACCCGGCTGACTTCGACCGGAACGTCCACCAGCGCCGCGAGCCGCCGGGCGAGCGGCGCGAGCGAGGGTAGTTCACTGGCCGCGTGCCCGGCGTCTATCGCGGTGAGGCCGAGAGATTCAGAGAGCAGCGCGTCGTGGTAGTCAAGATCTCCTGTCACGTAGGCGTCGGCGCCCGAGGCCGCGACTTTCCGGAGGAACGAACCGCCGGACCCTCCGAGCACCGCGACGCGCTCCAACCGCCTTCCGGGTTCCGGGTCAGCGACGAGCCGCGCCGGGAAACCGAGCCTCTCCGAGACGTGATCTACCAACCGTTCCGACGTCATCGGCTCCGGCAGCGTCCCGACCCTTCCGTATCCGCACCCCTTCGGATGGCCTTCGATGGGGTACACGTCCAGCGCGGTCTCTTCGTAGGGATGGGCGGCGACGACCGCCTCCGTGGCACGCCCGGCCAGGTGCGCCGGAACAACTGTCTCCAGTCGCACCTCGGATGCCCGCTCCAGACGGCCCTTCTCACCGAGATAGGGATCGCTTCCCTCGCCGCCCAGGAAGGTGCCGGTTCCCGGCGTTCGGAAAGTGCAGCGGGTGTAGTCTCCGATCTCACCGGCCCCCGCCTCGCTCAAGGCGTCCGTAAGCGTCTCCACATCGTCTTCCGGCACGAACACGACGAGCTTTCGCAATTCTCCGCGCGGCGCGACGACTTCCAGCGGACCCCGAAGTCCCAGCGTTTCGGCCAGCGCGACGGAGACACCATCGGGAGCGGCATCGTAGCTCGTGTGGGCGGCATAGACGGTCAGGCCGGAACGTATGGCCCGCGCCAGAAGATCGCCCGGATATGAGCCGGTGTCCACGCTCTCGATGCCACCGAAGATGAGTGGGTGATGGAAGAGGAGAAAGTCCGCGCCCCTTTCCTCCGCTTCGTCGAAGACCTCGGGGAGCGGGGTAAGGGCGACGAGGCCACGGCTCGTCGGCGATGATGGACCGCCAACCTGGAGTCCGCAGTTGTCCCAGGTTTCGGCGAGGGATGGGGGAGCTATCGTCTCGACCGCCTGTATCACGTCCCTGGCAAACACCATGCGGGCTCCCTCGCTGTAGACTCCACCCGTGAAGACCACCAGGATAGCCGAACTTGCCTCAGCCGCCACCCGCCTCCCCATGATGGCGGTCCCACTCTTCTTCCTGGTGGGCGTGGCCTCCGCGGGTGTCCCTGGCCTCCTGTGGGCGCTACTCTGCGTCTTCCTGACGAGCGGCCTCTCACTACTCTATCTTCTCTTCCTCACCCGTTCCGGCAAGGTCCGCGACCCGCGCCGAATCCCGCAATCGGAGCGCGTCGGGCCGCTGCGCGTCGTCGCGGCGCTCCACGTCGGAGCCTTTCTCGTGGTGACGCTGCTGGACGCGCCCGCCGCATTGCGGGCCGTACTCCTCTCCTACGCCATCGCCACGGCGCTCTTCGCCGTGCTCTCGCCCACAGCCAACCTGTCACTGCACGCTGCGGGCGTGGCCGGTGCGGCGGTGTGCCTCCTGTTCGTGTTCGGGCTCTGGGGGACTCCGGCCCTCGTGCTCGTTCCCCTCGTGTGGTGGGCTCGGACCCGGCTCGGGCGGCACACGCCCTTCGAGCTGGCGCTCGGCGTGTTGGTGGGTGGAGGAGGCACGTGGCTGGCCTTCCAACTACTCGGGTAGGAGGACTCCGGCGAGGCTCGAAATCTTGACATCCGCTATGCGAAAGTGATCCACTGGCTTCGGTTATACTTGGCAAATAGAGGAGATCCCGCACGTCCGAGCGATTCCTTAAAGATCTCGGCCTGCCTTCGTCATCCGAGAACGGAACGCCCCTCAAACCTGAGGACCTCGTATAGCATTCGTTCAAGCCGCCATTGAAGACGGCTGGACTCCCTGAGATCGATTCCACGAGCTCCGTCACACGTGCGCAACGCTGTTACGCTCCTGGAGCGTTCATCCCAAGTTTGGTCAGAACCTCCTCGGACACGCCACCATCGCCATGACCCTAGATATCTACTCCCACTATCTACCATCGATGGGAGATCAGGCATCTGGGGCTATGGGGGACGCATTTGGATAAGGGCTGAGAGATGTACGCTGCGCCGTCGAGGGGTGCTATTGAAGGCGCTCGGTAGTTATCGGCTTCCGCCGAACCTCCTTCTTGCACGATAATAGAAGTACAGTTGCTGACTCTCTTCTTCCTTGCGCTGTGCTCTGACGGCTGCCGCGGTACTGATGCCAGCCGCCAAAGCTGCCAGGCTAGCTAGCGCCGACTCGCCCCCGAGAAACGCACCCATGCTCGCGGTACCGCTGAGGAAGGATGGCCCGTATCTGAAGGTCAACTCCTTGAGATCTTTATGTCCCTCAACCCGCCGTTCGATAAGCTCTACAGCCGGTTCGACTTTCTCTCTGAAGACCAACTCCGCCTCCTCCGTGAACCGTGCCCCATCCCAAGATGCTGACTCTATGGTAGCTGCAGCGTCCGTTACCGCTTCCCTGAAAGCGCCCAGGTGCTCAGATAGTTCGTCTCTAATCTGTAATACGGAGGCGACGTCGGCTCGCTCAAACATTGGAAGTCTCTGAAGAAGATCTCCAGAGAGCCCTCCTTGCCTGCCACGACGCTGAGCACCTGGAGTAGGGTTAA
>JACCTS010000599.1 GCA_013812245.1 Rubrobacter sp. | reverse complement strand
CCTACGAACAGGATGCGCGCGCCCGAGGACAGGATCTCTTTCGTTACCGTTTCGTCTTCCTCGGGCGTCAGCGGGCGAAACGGCGGTGCGATCTGGCACACCACCCGCACCCCGGGGTAGCGTCTCTCCAGGATGCGAACGAACGTCTCCAGCAGGTCGGGCGTGCCACCGTACAGCCCGATCGGTTATGCCTTCCCGCGCGGCCCGCTCCACCACGTGCGTCGTCAGGTCCGTTCCCCGAACCTGGGTCGCGTCCCCAACCCCAAGGCTCCTCAACGCCCAGACCAAAGGTCTTCCGTCCGGCGTGATCAGGTCCGCGCCGTTTACCGCTCGCTGAAACGCCGACGAGTCGAAGGCCTCCATGATCATGTGCACGGTTGCCACACACACGTAAGCCGACCGCCCCTCGCGCGCCCATTGCGCCACGCGCCGGGAAGCGTCCTCGTAGGAGGTGGCGTCTACCCGCATACCGAGCACGTACCGCGATACCAGGGTCAAGCCGGCGCCTTCTTGCGTGCCAGGGCGGCCCCGTAGATCTCCATTAGCGCCAGGTAGTTACGCTCCGCAGTGTACTTTGCCTCGAACTCGACCCTGGCCTCCTCCCGCATACGCCGTAGCTCCGCCGGGTGCGACAGGGCCCATCCTACTCGTGCGGCCAGATCTTCCGGGTCGCCGGGGCGGAATAAGAGTCCCGTGCGGCCGTGGTCTACGAGTTCGGCGACCGCCCCGATGTTGGCCGCAACGACCGGGGTGCCCGTCGCGAAAGCTTCCGCCGCTACCCGGCCGAACGTCTCGTACCACTCTGATACCGTTCCGCTTTGTTGATGGCATAATGGGTAGCATGCCAAAGATACTCTATTCACAGGTAATCGAAGAAGATCCGCAGGAACTTAAGGAACTCGAAAAACGTCATCGTTACACTCACCTCTTCCAGCGCCTCAGGATGCTAAGGCTTCTCAAGTCTGAGACGACTGATGCATAACTTTTCAGATCACCAGATCGGCTAGATGACGCAGCGGACGACCAAGCCGGAAGTTGAAGTACTGCCCGCAGGTGTAGGCGGCGATCTTGGACGCCAAACGCGCCAGAAGCCCTTCGAGGGTCTTCGCTCTGTGGCGCTCCAGGAAGAACTGGTCTTTGAGTTGGTTTATAACCCCCTCGATGATCTGGCGCTTTCCCGAAGCCCACAATCGAGCGGCCCTCGGCCACGCCCTCCTGGAGTTGTCCTTGGGAGTGGCCGCCACCAAAGCCCCGAACTCTTGAAGCCAGCGACGCTCCCAGGCAAGCGAGGAGAACCCCTTGTCGGCCAGATAGGCGTCGTGTTTGTCCTCCTGGATGAGGAAATCTCCGATGGGCCGCTCGTCGGCGGAGGCCTCGGCCAGGCAAAAGGCCGTGATGACGCCCTCGGGAGTAATGGTCAGTCCCACCTTGAACCCGTAGACCCACTCCGTTTTCGAAGCGCATCTGCCGAAGGTGGCTTGGCCGGCGAACAGCCCCTTCCTGCAGGCTCTCACCCTCACGACCGCCGGGATCAGGGTGGTGTCCAGGACGTGGTAGACCGCCGACTCTTGGGCGAGGAGTCCTGCCAAACGAAGCTGAAAGGATCTCATCTCGCCTTCCAAAGCCCTGACCCTCCGGTTGAACTGGCTCTGGGAGCAAAGGGTTGGGAAATACTTGCTCAAGTGTACCCGGGCGAATCTCCAGAAGTCCCTCTCGCTTCTGAAGCGGGGCAACTGGGCGAGGATCGCGAGGGTGAGGATCTCTGGGTCGGAGATGAGCGATGGACGGCCGACTCCGGGAGTGTCCGAGGAGGAGTGGGTTGCCTTCCACCAGTCCTCGGTGAGGACGTACAATGATACGAGGAAGGAGTCGAGGTCCATGCGGCACCGCCTTTTGGTCGAGGTTCGGTGTCAGCATAAGGTTTCGGCTCCTTCCTCGTCGTTCGCGATTACACATCAGTCGTCTGAGGGAAGAAGCAGATGATCATGTTTAGCAATGTCTACGGCGTCTTTACGATTCCTTAACAGGACCTGGATAGAACAGTAGCGTTGTTGGATATCTTTACGAAGAGGAGGATACATGGAAGAGCGCAGCGACCGGTTCACGGCGAACGAGGCGTATGGTGGGTACACGGTACACGACTCCAACGGGGAGAAGATCGGCAAGGTAGACGATCTCTTCCTGGACGAGAACAACCAGCCGGAATACTTTGGCGTGAAGATGGGTTTCCTCGGCACGAGTTCCACCCTCATCCCGGCGGACATCGCCACGATAGACGACGAGCGGGGCTTCATCGAGGTATCCCAGACGAAGGACTCGGTCAAGAACGGCCCGGCCTTCGATGACGACCGGGAGATCACGCCCGATTACGAGCAGCAGGTCCACAGCTACTACGGGCTGGAGTACACGAACGGGGCCACCGAGCGCGGCTCCTACGACGACTACTACGGCGACGATGAGACGAACGGGCACAGCGGCGCCGGGACCACCGGTTCCGAGACCGTCGGCACCGTCGGCTCTGGCATGAGCATGGGCGACACGGAGAGCGGCGAGTTCCGCGAGCACGACCGCAGCGTCGAGGGCGTGAGCCAGCCAGGCAGCGACCTCGAGGACGAGGATGAGCTCAGGGTGCAGCGTTCGGAAGAGGAGCTCAGGGCCGGGACCCGCGAGCGTGAGGCCGGCTCCATGAAGGTGCGCAAGCGCGTCCGCACAGAGCGCGAGAGCATCGAGGTGCCGACCAAGCACGAGGAAGTCAGCGTGGAGCG
>JACCTS010000597.1 GCA_013812245.1 Rubrobacter sp. | reverse complement strand
GCTTTCGCGAGGGGCCGGATGATGGTCTTCGAGGCGTGGACGGCCCTTTCGCGCTCGTCCCCTTCGTGGCCGTCGGCCAGCTCTGAAGCGGCCCGCATGAGGTTCGGGTAACCGCCGTTGCCGGACTCGATGCGATCCGCGAGGCTCTGGATGGCGATCCCCGCCCCCCTCCGCTGGGAGGGCGTGTCGGCGTCTTTCACCGAGGCGAGAGACTCGGCGAGGGCGGCGTCCCCGGAACTGCCTGCGGCGTCCTTTCGCAGGGCTTCGGTCAGACCAGCTACCGGCGCGGCATCTCCGGCGTCGGCTTCAGGCTTAGGGTCCCCGGTAGATGGTGCTTCCAGGCGCACTTCCTTCATCAACAGGGCCGCGCCGAAGGCGCAGATGATGGCGACGAGCGTAAAGACGAAACCCTCGTGTACGGAATTCGAGAGGGACTGGCGGGCCGTCTCGATAACGGAGTTCACGATCTGCTCGCCGCCGGGGAAGGCTGAGGCGGCGCGGGTGAGCGCATCCCGAGCCCCTTCGCTCACGAGCGCGTTTGGGTTCTCCAGCGCGGAGACGAGGCGATCCGGAGCCTGGGCCGGGGCGTCGTTCGCCAGGCCCTCGGCGTATCCCTTGGTGACGATGGACCCGATCACCGCCGTCCCGACCGTCGAGCCGATGGAGCGGATGAACTGGGTGGCGGAGGTCGCCACGCCGAGCAGGTTCTTCGATACCGTGTTCTGGACGGCGAGGGTGACGGTCGGCATGATCTGACCGAGACCGAGGCCTGTGATCGCCAAATAGAAGGCGACGGTGGCCTGGGTGGAGTCAACGTCGAGGGTGGTCAGCAGGTAGACGCCGAAGGCCATGATCAGGGTTCCGAGCAGCATGAACGGCTTGACGCGCCTGACCCTCGCCACGATCTGCCCGACGACTATGCTGACCCCCGTCATGGCAAAGACGAGCGGCGTGAGCACCGTCCCTGAGCCGGTGGCCGTCTTGCCGAGGACGCCCTGCACAAAGAGCGGGGTGTAAAGGATCACGGCGAACATCCCGATACCGACCAGGAACATCAGTAGCGCCCCCGAGGAGAACACCCGGCTCCTGAACAGAGAGAGCGGGATCACGGGCTCATCGGCCCGCATCTCGACGGGCACGAAGGCAGCAAGTAGAACCGCCGAGACGACGAATCCTACGACGACGCGGGTCGCGTCCCAGTCGTATCCTTCGCCGACCCACGAGAGCGCCAAGAGCAGGGCGACGACGGAGGCCGTCACGGTGGCCGCCCCGAGGTAGTCGATCTTCACCCGGCGGCGCTGGCCGCTCTGGGAAAGCACGAAAGGCAGGGCGAAGAGCGAGAAGAGTCCGAGCGGTAGGTTGACATAGAAGACCCAGCGCCAATCGAGGTTGTCCGTGATCCAACCCCCAAGGGTCGGCCCGATCACGCTGGAGAGGGCGAAGACGCTGAAGAAGATGCCCTGGTATTTGGCCCGCCGCGCCGGGTTGGGGAAGATGTCGGCGACGCTGGTGAAGATGTTGGCGAAGATCATACCCGCCCCGAGGCCCTGCACGCCCCGGAAGATTATGAGCTCGGTCATCCCCCAGGCCACGCCGCAGAGCACGCTCCCCACGAGGAACACGGCGACCCCGCCAACGATGAACCACTTCCGCCCGTATACGTCGCCCAGCTTGCCTATAACCGGAATCATGGCCGTGGAGGCCAGGAGGTATGCCGTCGTCACCCACGCGTACCTCTCGAAGCCGTCTAGCTCCGCGATGATCCTGGGCAAAGCCGTACTAACGACCGTCTGGTCCAGCGCCACCAGGAACAGCGCGAGCATGAGGCCCGCGACCGCCAGGACCGTCGCACGCCCGACGGGCGCCCCCGCTTCGTTTGCGCTCATGCCCGTCCTCCCTCGAATGATATGTCCACCGTCACCACGACTCTCCGCCTACTCTTTCATCGCCCCTGCGAGGAGCCCCAGCATCCGCCGCAACTCCTCGAATTCTTCTTCGCTCAAGACGCTCAGGACGCGGCGCCGCAATCCTTCGTTCACCACCGGCATCTTCTTCAAAACCGCCCGGCCATCTTCGGTCAGGTACATCCTGACGACCCGGTTATCCTCCGGGTCGCGCTCCCGCCTTATGTGACCCTCCGCCTCCAGCGCCTGCGCCGTCCGCGTCACGCGGGAGGCGTCAGCCATCTCGTACTCCTGAGCGAATTCACCCTGGCTCATGCCGTCCTGGCGAGCCAGCGCCCCGAGCACGAACAGCTTCATCCCGGCCACACCCGATTCGTGCTCCACCGCCGCGACCGTCCGCTTGAAAGCCAGCGCCAGCGACGGCAGCACCGAGTGTACGTGCCAATCCTTCTCGCCAACACCCTTTTCCACATTCTGGTCTTCGATCATCACGACGCCTCCACAACTCGACCCGTTGATATTACACGCAAACTTTGCAATTGCAATCTTCTCATGTGAAAATTATTACCCTTGGTGACCGAAGGACCATAGGCAGAGAAATTGCGCCCTGTGATGCGCTTTATCTACGGATTTTTGCTGGAAGTCTCCGTGGGATTCTTGTTCCGAGAGCGAATCCAGCGCACGAGAAGCGCGGCCATCATCAGGAAGATTAGGACGTGGCTGATGAGGAAGAACTCCTTACCGTAGTGGAGAGGATCGTAGTAGGAGACGGGGCTGGCCCACGTCCAGTCCGATAGCGGCCAGAAGAGCGGACGCGCGTTGTCCGCGTGGGTGAGAAAGTCAGCGACGGCGTGGCCGAGCCAGCCGAACAGAAACCACAGAAGTATCCTCCGGCGGTCCCGGCGGCCGAGATCGAAGATTACGTAGAGGAGCAGGAGCGCGAGCGGCGGGACGGCGGAGTGGAGCGCGACGCCGGTGGAGCCAAAAGGGCCGGAGACGTAGATGGCTTCCACGACTTTTTCGGAGTCCATCGAGCTCCAGCCTTCCCGCAGGAAAGATGGGCCGATGTAGTAGGCCGTCCCGGCGATGGCGGGCACGTCGGGAAGGATGGCCCCGGCCGCGCCGGCTATTCCGGCGGCCCGACCGGCTCTCACGCCATGCCTGGCGAGGGCCCAGGTGAAGAAGGCGTGCGAGTAGGTCTCTATGCGTCCTCGTTCACGGTCGGGAGTCCGGCTTCGATCCAGTCCTGCTTGCCGCCCTCGTATTCGGCGGCGTTCTCGTATCCCATGGCCGTCAACTCACGGACGACCCGCGTCGAAGAGTGTCAGTTGAAATTGGAGCAGTAGGCGACGATTTCCGTGCTCCGGGACGGCGCGAGGGTTTCTACCTGACCCCGGCCCTCATAGCGCACTGCGCCAGGCAGGTGGCCGCACCGGTAGGACCCTTCCGAAAGAACCTCCAGGAGGACGAACTCGTCTCCCCGGTCGATCTTCTTCCTGAGTTCTTCACGGGTCACGGTATTCATGGCGAAGCTCCTCTCACTACGGTACCGGTCTGAGCAATACTACCGGGATCTCCCGGTCCGTACGACGCTGGTACTTATCGTATTGAGGGTACATCCCAACGAGTCGCTCCCAGAGACGCTGCTTCTCCTCACCTTCCGCCTCTTCGGTCCGGACGCGAATCTTCTTCCCGCCTATCTCGGCGACGGCCAGCGGGTCAGCCTGGAGGTTCAGCCACCAGACTGGATGCTTCGGCGTGCCACCATTGGAAGCGACGATGGCGTAATCGTCTCCATCCTGAAGATAGAGAAGCGGGGTCGAACGTCGCTTCCCGGTTTTGCGCCCGGTGGTGAGGAGGAGCAGGACGGGGCTGTTCACCATCCGTCCGCCGACCCTGCCTCCAGTTATCCGGTAGACGGCGGTGTGGAGCTTCGTAACCAATTTCTGGGCGGTGGCGATGGCGCGGTTGTACGGACGGCCCACGGTCATGGCCTAGCTTCCGGCCTTCTCGGCGCGGCGCAAGGCAAACAGGGCCCAGAGCACGAAGACGATAACGAGCGCGACACCGATACCAAAGGCGGGCAGGACGTTCTGTGGTTGTCCGGCCAGGAAACCGCGGGCTGAGCCGAGGATGGTCGTGAAGGGGTTGATGGAGGCTACCGTCTCAAGCCAGCCGTTCAGGAGCCGCAACGGCACGAAGACCGGGGCGAGGAACAGGACCAGGAAAATGGGGGTTCTTATGACAGGACCGGCCTGCTGGGTGCGCATCAGCATCGCCACGCCGGCCCCGAAAAGGGTGGCGGCTATGTTCGCGAGGAGGACCAGCCCGACTAGGCCGAACAAATCGTAGCCGCCGCTGATGCGCATCCCGATCACCAGCGCGAGCACCGTGACGAGCGTGCCGGTCATGACGGCCCTGGCAATGGATGCGATCACGTACCCGAGCACGATGCCCCGCCGGTTCGAGGCGGCGAGCATCAGGCGGCGGGCAAAGCCGTTCTCGAAGTCGCCAGCGATGGAGAATCCGGTGAACGCCCCGCCCATCGTGACCGCCTGCAACAACGCCCACACGAACTGGAACGCCGTGTATCCCGCCGCATAGTCGAATCCTGGCACCGACCCGATACGCGTCAGCCCGCCGGCGAACGCGACGAAGAAGAACAACGGGAACAGCGCCGGCGCGAGGAACGCGGGGTTGCGGAAATACTTGTACGTCTGCCGTCCCGCCACCGCCCATGCGACCGCGAAGAAGCCTCCCGTGCTCCCGCTCCGAGTCTGCGCCGTCATCGCGCCATCCTCGTCCGCAAGGAGGTTCCGGCCGCGGCAAGAGCGAGCACGACTATCGCCAGGGCGCACCCGAAACCCAGGCCCAGGGCCTGTACATCCCAGCCGGTGATCACCAGGCTGCGGATGCCTTCGACCAGGTAGCTGATCGGGTTCACCGTGGCGATGAAACGGAACCAGTCGGCTTCGATCAGGTTCCTAGGAAGATTGATCGAGGACATAAAGATAGCCACGAAGAACAGCGGGAACGCGCTCTCCACCGCCTCCACGGATCCCGTCCTCAGCGCCAGCGTCGCCCCGATCGCCCCGAAGCCCAGCGCGGTGAGTATCGTCAGGCCAACCAGGACCACCATCCCCGGGAAGCCGGAATGAACGTCCACCCCGAAGAGCAGCCCAACGCACAGGAAGACCACGCCCTGCAAGAGCCCGAGAGCTATAACGCCGAAGAGCATCCCGAGCAGCAGCGACACGGGCCGCATCGGTGTCAAAGAGAGGCGGTCGAAGAAGCCGCTCTCGATGTCGCGGGCGAGATCGCTCCCCGCCGTGATCGCGCCGAACAGCGCCGCCTGCACCAGCGGGAAGGCGAACGCGAAGTCCACGTAAGAGTCTCCAGGGAAGCCTGGGATGCGCGAGGCCGCGCTCAGGCCGTTGGCATTGATGGCGAAGAACATCATCGGGAACAGCAGCGCGGAGACTATCACCGCCGGCTGCCGCGCCGTCCGCAGCACGGAGCGCGCCGCCAGCGCCGCCACTTGCGTGATGAACGCGCCCATCAGGCCTGCGCCTCCTCTGTCTGTGGGTCTTCGCCCGCACCTTCGAGAGAGCGGCCCGTCTTCTCCAGGAACACGTCGTCGAGGGTAGGCTCGTCGAGCCGAAGATTCGAGACCTTGAGATCCTCAGCGTCGAGGGCGCGGACCACGTCGGCGAGGCCCTCGGCCCCGTGGTCCAGGCGCACGGAGACCGTCTCGGGCTGGGATGGTATCTCCTGCCCGAAGCGCGAGAGGATCTTCGCCACCGCGTCCCGCTCCCTGTGGTTCGCTGGCGTCACCTCGACGCTGGGACGGCCGATCTCAGCCTTCAGAGCTTCGGGCGTGTCCTCGGCCACGATCCTGCCGCGGTCGATGATCCCGACGCGGTCCGCGAGCACGTCGGCCTCTTCGAGATACTGCGTCGTGAGAAAGACCGTCACGCCATCGTCGCGGGCGAGGCGGCTGACCTCGGCCCAGAGCGCGCTGCGGCTCTGGGGGTCGAGGCCCGTCGTCGGCTCGTCCAGGAACAGGGTGCGTGGCCTGTGGACGAGGGCGAGCGCCAGGTCCAGGCGCCGTCGCATGCCGCCGGAGTAGCCCCGCACCCGCCGGTCGGCGGCCTCGGAGAGCCCGACGCGCTCCAGTAACTCGTTGCCCCGCTTCCGGCGCTCGGCCCGCGGCAACCCGTGCAGCGCGGCCTGTAGCTTCAGGTGGTCACGGCCGGTGAGGAAGTTGTCCAGCGCCGCCTCCTGAAGGGCAGCCCCGATCATGGCGCGCACCTGCGGCCCCTCTTTCACGATGTCGTAGCCTGCCACACGCGCCGTCCCGCCCGAGGGCGGCAAGAGGGTGGTGAGCATCAAGACCATCGTGGATTTTCCCGCTCCATTCGGCCCCAGAAAGCCATACACCTCTCCCGGCTCCACGCGCAGGTCCACGCCGTCTACCGCTGTGACGCCGCCCCTGAACTTCCTGACGAGGCCCTCGACCTCTATACCATCCGTACGGCCCATCAACCGGCCTGTCTTCTCATATTGGAAACCGCCTTTGCCAAAAGATATCGTCAAACCCGCAGATTCTACGACGGAACCTGCGGGTTGGTGAGTTCCTCGCTCACGGTCCAAAGCCTCTTCAGGCAGCCGGCATCGAACTGAGCAACGTCCGAGTAAAGGCGAGCGGAGACTTCGTGGGCGATCCGGCGGTCTCGGATGAAATCCGGTACGAGGCCGAAACAACCGGCAACGTCACCGATGACCGGCTCCGGGCGCTGGTAGATCAGGTCGACGAAATCGCCGAGATCCAAACTCGCTGCGGCGGGGGACGCGCGTGCGTCTGGCCGGAGCGAAAGTGAACCAGTCCCCCTGGTCCAACGGATTCCAGACGCAGAATCGCACGACCTTGTTGTTCTTACCCTGATGACAAGCCAGGCGGTTCTAGATAGCGCAATAATCCTGAAAATAGTACATCTGGGGGATACGCTGGCCGTTGCCACGACGTAGGATGCGCTCTACGATGGTGACGGATGCTGGAGACACCCACAGTTAGGAAGTGTGGGTGTGACATGGGTTCTTCGACGCCGCGTCCAGGGGCAGACTACGGAGCAGGCAAACGGAGATCGAGAGAGGAGACGTTCTTGGAGAGTATGGAGAGGATCTCATCGGAGAAGACCGCGGCTGGCTCGAAGTACACCCTCGAACAAAGAATTCCTCAATAAGCGTAGGCATTGTGGAACCGGGCGCTCCGGTTCCCCGAACAGGAAGGACGTGAGCAGTGGAAACGACCATCGGAGATTCGGCCCTCGAAGAAATCCGGGCTAACCTGAAAGGCGACGCTTTCGCGCCAGGAGATGAAGGTTACGAGGAGGCGCGTACCGCCTGGAACCTGAACGCCCACCAGAGCCCCGCGCTGGTCGTCATGGCCGAAGGCGCGTCAGACGTACTCGAAGCCGTGCGTCTGGCGCGGGATGAGGGCCTCGGTATCGGGGTGATGGCAACCGGGCACGGCGTCGCCGCTCCCGCCGACGGCGGTGTCCTCATCAACACCTCGCGCATGAAGGGCGTACACGTGGACCCCGAGACCCAAACCGCCCGCGTCGAGGCCGGCGCGAAGTGGGCCGACCTGGTCCCCGAGGCTGCAGCCCACGGACTGGCCGGCCTGCAGGGCTCGACCTCTCAGGTCGGCGTCATCGGCTACACGATGGGGGGCGGCTTCGGCTGGCTCGGGCGCAAGTACGGCTTCGCGGCAGACTCCGTCAAGGAGGCCGACGTGGTGACCGCCGACGGAGAGCTCGTCAAGGTCAGCGCCCACGAGAACGCCGACCTGTTCTGGGGCCTCAAGGGCGGAGGCGGCAACTTCGGGATAGCCACCTCCCTGGAGTTCGCCCTCTACCCCATAACCCACGTCTTCGGCGGCAACCTCTTCTATCCAGCCGAGAAGGCCGAGGAAGTCCTTGACCTCTACAGCCGCTGGTACGAAGACCTGCCGGACGAGGTGACCTCGGCGGTGGCGTTCCTGAACGTCCCGCCGATGCCGGACATACCTGAGCCGCTGCGCGGGAAGTCCGTGATCACGGTCAGGTTCTGCTACACGGGCGATGACCTCGAAGCGAAGGGCGAGGAACTGCTGCGTCCCTGGCGAGAGCTGGGAGACCCCATCATGGACACCTTCGGGGTCATGCCATGCACGATGATGGACATGATCAGCATGGACCCCGTGGACCCGCTCGGGGCATACGGCCACTCGGAGATGGTCCGCGACCTCTCCGCGGAGACCCGCGAGACCGTCGTCAAGCTGGCGATCGCGGACTCGCCCCTGATCCTGCTGGAGATGCGCCAGCTCGGCGGCGCCCTCTCGCGCCCGCCCGGCGACCTGAACCCGATGGGCCACAGCGATGCCGGCTTCATCCTGAACGGGATCGGTGCCACCTTCAGCCCGGAGATGGCCCAGGCTGTACAGGCATTCTTAGCCTACGTCGCCGAGTCCGTCAAGCCCCACACGAGCGGCACCCAGTACGTGAACTTCATGGACCTCGACGGCGCAACTCAGGAGCGGGTGAGAGCCGCCTACACATCCGAGGACTGGGAGCGCCTGGTGGACCTAAAGAACCGCCGCGACCCGGAGAACCTCTTCCGCTTCAACCGCAACATTTCGCCGTCCACGGCCACGGCGGCCGCAGGATAGCGGAAGCCACGCACCAGATTTTCCGGCCGCCCGCGCACACGCCGGGCGGCCTTTTTCGTCCACGCTTCGCCCCTGGTTCGCCGACTCCTCCATGGCTTTTCGCGCCGCGCCGCATATAATCTGTCGCTGCGGAGGCTGCGATGTGGAGGGAGAACGCGAGGCTTGGACGCTGCGAAGGAACCTCTGGACCTCCTGGCCATCGGCGAGACGCTGGTGGACTTCATCTCCGTGGAGCAGACGGACTGGCTGAGGAACGCCACGACCTTCCGGCGCTACCTCGGGGGATCTCCGGCCAACATCGCGGTCAACGTCGCCAAGCTCGGGGGACGCTCGGCGGTCGTCTCCAAGACCGGCATCGGGGCCTTCGCACAATTCGTCAAGAGCGAGCTCCAGCGCCACGGCGTCTCCATAGAGTACCTGATCATGGACCACCGCAACCGCACCACCGTGGCGTTCGTGTCCTCGACGAGCGGCAAGCCGGACTTCGAGATCGCACGCAGCGGCGACTTCCTCCTCAGGCCAGAGGAGATCTCCGAAGAGGCCATCGCGCGGGCGAGGGTGGTCCATGCCTCGACCTTCGCCTTGTCGCGCGAGCCGTGCCGCTCGGCGATCAAAAAGGCATTCGAGACTGCGAGCGGAATGGGCAAGATCGTCTCCCTCGACCCGAACTACAGCGCGCGCATCTGGCCACACCACAAGGAGGCGCGGCAGGTACTCAGGGATGTGTACCGCCACGTCAACATAACCAAGCCCTCCGCAGACGACGCCCGGCGCATCTTCGGGCCGGAACACACCGCCGAGCAATACATAGAACTGTTCCACGAAATGGGACCGGAGACCGTGATCTTTACGATGGGCCGCGAAGGCGTCCTGGTCTCCGAGCACGGCCGCATCACGTCGCACGTCCCCGCCCGCCCCATCGAAACCGAGGACGCTACCGGCGCGGGCGACGCCTTCTGGGCGGGATTCCTCGTGGCGCTCCTCGACGGCGAGCCGCCCGAACGCTGCGCCCTCGTCGCCCGCGAGGTCGCGGAGCTGAAGCTAAAACGCAGGGGCCCGCTCCCCCTGGAGATAGACCGCGAAGAACTCTATAAGAACGCGCGGACAGCATACGCAGAGCGTGGGGAGCACACAGTGGATGAGCGAGCGGACACGTCACAGGCTTGAAAGACGTGCCGGGACTCATCCGCATTCCCGGACGATGGAGAGGATGACGCGGTGCGCATCGCCTTCGTGAACCCTCAGGGAAACTTCGATTCCAGGAACAGCCACCTGGCCTCCCACCCGGACTTCGGCGGCCAGCTCGTCTACGTGCGGGAGATTGCCCGGGCCCTAGGAAGGATGGGGCACCGGGTGGACATCGTGACCCGCAGGATCGTTGACCCCGACTGGCCCGAGTTCGCAGACAAAACCGACTCATACCTGGATCACCCGAACGTCCGCATCCTGCGAATCTCATGCGGTCCGCCGGGGTTCCTGGAAAAAGAGGAATTGTGGCCCTACCTGGGCGAATGGGCAGAGGGCGTGGCGCAACGGTACAGGGAGGAGGGCTCGTGGCCAGATCTCTGGACCGGTCACTACGCCGACGGCGGGCTCTGCGCCGCGATCCTGGGCGAGACCTCGGGCGTCCCGTTTACCTTCACCGCCCATTCCCTGGGGGCGTGGAAGCTGGACCTGTTGTTGCGGGACGCGAGAGATCATCTCCCGGAGGAACTCCCGGCGGCCGACGCCCGATACAACTTCGGGGCCCGTATAGAGGCAGAGCGAACCGCTATGGCGCGTTCGGCGACCATCGTCACCAACAGCAACGCCGAGCGGCGTGAACAGTACGGACACCCCGCGTACAAGGACGCGGTGAACGTGGAGGATGACAGCCGGTTCGCCGTGATACCGCCCGGCGTCAACTTCGAGGTCTTCGATCCCAAAGCCCGGAGCCCGTGGGAGGACGAAGTCAGGGACAGGATCGGCGCGGCCCACGAGCGCGACATCTCCCCGAATCGTCGCGACCTTCCGTCCGTGATCGCCTGGAGCCGGCTCGACCCCAGGAAGAACCACCTGGCACTCGTCCGGGCTTTCGCCGGCAACCCGGAACTGCGGGATCGGGCCAACCTGCTCGTCATCACCCGCGGCCTCGAAGATCCGCTACGCGACGGCGGGACCGGCGGAGAAGCCACCGTCGAGCAACGCTCCATCATCGAAGCCATGATCTCGGAGATCGACGGATCAGGACTCTGGGGCTGCGTATCCGCCTTCAGCCTATCGGGCCAGTCCACCCTGGCCGCGCTCTACCGCTGGGGTGCCGAGACCGGGAGCGTCTTCTGCCTGCCCGCCGAGTACGAGCCCTTCGGCCTTACCGTGGTCGAGGCGATGGCCGTCGGCCTCCCCGTCGTCGCCACCAGGAACGGCGGCCCGCACGAGACCACCGACGAAGGCCGCGCCGGTCTCCTGGTAGACCCCCATGATCCTTCGGATATAGCCAGGGAGTTGCTCCGCCTGCTCACCAGCCGCGAGACCTGGCAGAAGTTCGCCGGACGCGGGCACAAACGGGCCAGGGAACACTATAGTTGGGATCGCGCGGCGGAAGGCTACCTCCGGCTGGCGGAGCAAACCTCTCGTGGAGAACGGAGCGGAGACTCTTTATTCCCACTCCCGGAGTTCGCCCGCAGGACCGAAACGGCACCGCTGCCACGCCTGCGAAGCTGGGCAACGGGTTGAAGACTCTGCACCACAGGGAGACCGAGGAAAGGATGGGACATTGCACATCGCGTTCATAAACCCCCAGGGAAATTTCGACCCGAACGACTCGTACTGGACCGCCCATCCAGACTTCGGTGGCCAGCTCGTCTACGTCAAGGAGCTGGCGCTGGCGATGGGCAGGCTCGACCACCGCGTGGACATCGTGACGCGCCGTATTATCGACCCCGACTGGCCCGAGTTCTCGGACGAAATTGACGCGTACCCGGGCCATGACAACGTCCGCATCCTGCGCATACCCTGCGGCCCCGACGGCTTCCTCCTGAAAGAGGAGTTGTGGCCCTACCTCGGCACCGAGTTCGTCCCAAACCTGCTGGACCTGTACGAGTGGGAAGGCTCGCCACCGGACGCCGTGACTGCCCACTACGGCGACGGTGGGCTGTGCGCGGCCCTCATCGAAGAGCATACAGGCATCCCGTTCAGCTTCACCGCCCACTCTCTGGGCGCGCAGAAGATGGACAAGATGGGTGTTCGGCGGCAGAACGCCGCAGAGGTTGACGCCCGCTACCACTTCTCGAAACGCATCGCCGCCGAGCGGCTGGCGATGAACCGCTCCAACGTGAACGTGACCAGCACGGGCCAGGAACGCTACAACCAGTACACCCACAACGCCTACCGCGGCGCCGTGGACCCGACCGACGGCGGACGCTTCGCCGCCGTCCCCCCGGGCGTCGCCATGAACATCTTCGACAAAGATTCCCGCGCCGAAGACGAAGAGGCCGTGCGCGAACACGTCGAAGCCGCCCTGGAACGCGACCTGCGTGAGGACCGGCGCGGCCTGCCGTGCGTGGTCGCCTCCAGCCGCCTGGATCCCAAGAAGAACCACCTCGCGCTCATCGAGGCGTTCGCCAGCAGCCCGACGCTGCGGGAGAGCGCGAACCTGGTGATCGTCACCGGAGATCTGGAGAATCCCCTGGAAGGCTACAGGGACGCTGGCGAGGACGAGAGGGCCGTGCTCGACGCCCTGATGGCGGTGATAGATCGCGCCAGGATGCGCGGTGAGGTCTCGATGTTCGCCCTCCGCAGCCAGGGCCAGCTCGCCGCAGCCTACCGCTTCTTCGCCGAACGCCGCTCGGTCTTCGCCCTCACCGCCAACTACGAACCCTTCGGGCTGGCCCCGTTGGAGGCCATAGCCGCCGGGCTCCCAGCCGTCGTCACCAAGCACGGCGGCCCCAGCGAGTCGCTGCGGGAGGGCGACGAGGAGTACGGCATCCTGGTGGATCCCTCGGACCCGGAAGAGGTCGCCGCCGGTCTCTTCTCCCTAACGGGCAACGCGGGCCGCTGGAGCCGGTACGCCGAGGCCGGCTACGGCCGCGTCCTCTCCCGCTACACCTGGGAGAAGACCGCCGAGGGCTACCTGGCGGCCATCGTGGGACGCGAGAGGCTCGAAGAAGACACACCGGACGGTTTCCCAACGCCGAAGCGCCGGCTGGAGATCCCCGGCTACTTCACGGAGCCTTCTTCGGAGGCCGGGGTGTCGCTGGCGGACCTAGATCAGTTGTACTTCGCGCTGGACGTGCTCGCGGTCGGGGAGACGCTGGTGGACTTCATCTCCCACGAGCTGGTCACCTCGCTGCGCACTGCGGGGAGTTTCACGCGCTACCCTGGCGGCCAGCCGGCCAACGTCGCCGTCTACGTCGCCAAGCTGGGGGGACGATCCGCCGTCATAACCAAGGTCGGCACGGACTACTTCGGAGAGTACCTTGAGGAGCAGCTCGGGAGGCACGGCGTCTCCACGGAAGGACTGCACAGGACCTCCGAAGCCGCGACCACCAACACCTTCGTCACCCGGACCGTCGGCGTGCCAGACTTCCAGGTCAACCGCGGCGCGGACGCCCTGCTTGGTCTGCGCGACGTGCCGGACGAGATGATAGAGCGCGCCCGCGCCGTCCATGCCTCGGCCTTCTCCCTCTCCAGGGACCCGCAGCGCCTAGCCATCCGGCGGGCCATGAGGCTCGGAGCCCGGCTCGGCAAGCTCGTATCCCTCGACCCGAACTACGATTCTCGGGTGTGGCCCGACCGGGACGAAGCCTGGGAGGTCATCGCCGAGGTGCTCCCCTACGTCTCCGTCGTGAAACCTTCTCTGGAAGATGCCCGGCGGCTCTTCGATCCCAACATGGAGGACGACGCCCTCGAAGCGGCCTGCCTGGAGACGTTCCACGATCTCGGTGCTGATACCGTCATCTTCACCCGCTCTGGCGGGGTCGTCACGGTCTCGGAAGGAGGCGAGATCGAACGCGTCGGGCCGCTGCCGAAGGTGCGGGTGGAGAACGTCACCGGCGCGCGCGACGCCTTCTGGTCGGCGCTGCTGGTCGCCCGCCTGGACGGCAAGGAATGGGCGGATTGCATCCGGTTCGCACACGAGGTGGCCAGCATCAAGCTCGGGATCGAAGGTCACGTGGAGCGTATGATCGACCGCGAAGCCTTCTACCAGAAGAGCAAGGCACCCATCGAACAGGAAGTCCGATAGGGCAATGTCCGAAAAGAAGATCACCGACCTGCCAGCCCTGATCGAAGGTCTCCCCCCCAAGGACCGCGCGCTCGCGGAACAGATCTTCGACGTCTCGGCCACGATGGGACGCCTGGACCCGCCAGAGGGTATGCGGCCCTGGATCGAGAAGTCCTTCGGCTCCGTGAGCGCGGTGACGGAGCAACGCATAGTGCGCGTTACCAACCGCGTCACACTCGAAGGTTCCCTCTTCAACGGCCTGCGCGCCTCCCGGCCGCTGGACACCGGCGTGAGCCTGGACCTTGACCACGAGATAGCGGCAACCGAGGGCGACCCGTTCTGCCGCCCCGAAGAAGGCACCCCCGCCGATGTATTCGGAAGGGTCCGTGGCGAGCACGCCACCACCGCCTCCAACGTCGCCAAGTACGACGGATTCCACGGCGTCATCGTCTTCGACGACCACAACCCGCTGAAGCTGACCCCAGAAAAGGTTTCAGACTACGTGGACGTGGGCCTCAGGTGGGCGCGCGAAGCTCACCGCGCCGATTCCGAGGCACGCTACCCTTTCCTAATGTGGAACTGCCTGTGGAGGGCCGGCGGCTCCATAATCCACGGCCACGCCCAGGTCACCGCCACACGGGGCATGCACTACCCGAAGGCCGAAAGGCTACGCCGTGCCGCGAGAGGCTACGCGGCAGAATACGGATCGGACTACTTCGCGGATCTCCACCGCGTCCATGAGGCTCTGGGGCTCTCCATCCCAGCCGAAGACGGCGTCCGTGCTTTCGCCAGCCTCTCCCCCATGAAGGAGAAGGAACTGGTCGTGATCGGGGACAGCCCCGACAATGAAGCCCTTCACCGCACGGTCGGGGAGCTTCTGCGGGCCTACGTCCATACTCTCGGCGTGCGAGCCTTCAATGTCGCCTTCCACATGCCGCCGCTCACGGAGGTCGAGGAGGACTGGTCCGGGTTTCCGACGGTCGTGTACATCGTGGACCGGGGAGATCCGGCCAACCGTACCTCGGACATCGGGGCGATGGAACTGTACGCCGCCCCGGTGGTCGCCTCCGACCCCTTCGCGGTCGCGCGGACGCTCGACGGCGGTTTCCCAGAATAAACGCTTCGGCGACTGCATAGGCCAATTTCACCCATTTGGGGGGTGCGCCAACCGCTCTATGCTGTCTAAACTATGTCCCGTGAAACGCGAATGGTAGGGCTACGGGGTTGCGTACGGCTACAACGTAGCGCAAGACAGGCGAGCTAACGAGGAGGCGAACGATGACGGTGATCGAGCACACAGAGTTGCTGGTTATCGGGGCAGGACCCTACGGCCTCGCCACCGCCGCCCACGCGCAGCGCCAGGGTATGGAGACGCTGGTACTCGGAGAGCCGATGAGCTTCTGGCGGGAGAACATGCCCGAGAAGATGAAGTTGCGCTCAGGCCCAGACTGGCATATGGATGTGGCCCAGAAGCACACGATGATGGCTTTCCTCGCGGAGCGCGGCATGGACCCGGCGGACGTGTCCCCCATCCCGATCTCGCTCTTCCTAGAGTACGCCGACTGGTTCCGCGAGAGGGCCGGCGTGGAGGTGGAGACTGACCTCGTGGAGGATCTCACCAAGCCCGATGGCCGTTTCGAGGCGACGCTCCGCAGTGGACGCCGGGTGACCTCAGACACCGTGGTCGCCGCGCCGGGCATCTCACACTTCGGGGTGGTCCCGGAATGGGTGGAACGTTCGCTCTCACCTGACAAGTGGACGCACACCTGCGACCTGGTGCGTTTCGACGAGTTGCGCGGGAAGCGCGTCCTGATCGTGGGCGGCCGGCAGAGCGCCTTCGAGTGGTCGGCCCTCCTGGCCGACGGGGGTGCGGCCGAGGTCCACGTCGTCCACCGTCACGACCCGCCGGACTTCGTCCCCGCGGACTGGAGCTTCGTGGATCCCCTGATGGACCTTACCGTCGAGGTGCCTGGCTGGTTCCGAAATCTGCCCCCCCGAAGAGCAAAAAGCCGTCGCGGGCCGCTTCTGGGCCGAAGGCCGGCTCAAGCTCGAGCCCTGGCTCACCCCGCGTCTCACCAGCCCACCCGTCAGCCGCCACCCGCGCGCTTCGGTCGAGGAGTGCCGGGAGGAGGGCGGAGATATACACGTCCACCTCTCGACCGGCGAAGACCTCGCGGTGGACCACATCGTGCTCGCTACCGGCTACAAGCCTGACATGAAGAAAGTTCCCTACCTCTCCGGCGTCGTGGACCGCATGGAGCTCAACGACGGCTTCCCGGCACTGGACGATTACTTCCAGACGAGCCTGCCAGGCCTGTTCGTAACCGGCTTCCCGGCCACGCGAGACTTCGGTCCGTTCTTCGGGTTCGTGCGCGGCTGCGTGCCGGCCGCCACCCTCACGGTCGAGGGTCTAAAGAAGGCGCAGCCGGTGAAGTAGAGCAGGAGCGTCGAGGGCCAAAGCCAGGCCAGAGAAGATAGGATTCG
>JACCTS010000596.1 GCA_013812245.1 Rubrobacter sp. | reverse complement strand
TCTATCTGCCAGCCATCCTGGATCGTGGCCCCGGATAGGTGGCCTATGACGCCAATGCAGTCTTCGATCTCACCCTCGTCCAAGACCACCCAGAACCCGAACTCCCACCCGTGCGTCTCCAGCAGGGACGCGTCCTCGATGGCGAGCAACCCCGAAGCCTCGTTGGGATGCAGGTTCAACTCCAGCATGTGAAGTCCGTCGCCCTCGTTCGTCACGCGCAGCCTCCTATTTCGGGATCTGATGGTTCAGGTAGAGCCGAATACGGCCAACGGGCCGGAAAGTCTCGCGGGTGGCGGATCAACCCGACGCCAGTCCTTTCCTCCGCAACTCCTCCAACGCCTTCCGGGACTTCTCAAGATCCCCGAGGCCCATCCCTTGGAGGACTTCCGACGCCTTGGTGAACTGGATGTCGGCGTACTCGATCACCTGCCAGTGATTGCCCCACGGATCGAGAAAATCCAGGCCCCTCCCCGGCAGTATCTCCACGTCCATCTCCTGCAATGCCCGCCGGACGGCCTCCCTGTCGTCCACGACCATCCCGATGTGCCTGTGAACGTCCGGGGGCTGCGTCCGGCCTTCGGAGAGGGCGAGGAACTGGTCACCGGCGTCCACGAACGCCATGCCGGGGGCGCGTCCCCGGAGCTCCACCTGGAAGATGCGCCCGTAGAACTCCAGCGCCGCCTCCAGATCCCCGACCTCCAGCGCGACGTGGTTGAACCCGACCAGCCGCGCCCGTTTCTCCCGCTCCGCCATGCCGGCATTATCCGCCTGTTCCGGGTTCTCCGCCACAGCGTCTGTCGCGGCTGTTCGCTACCGGAGCTGCGGGAAGACCTCGCCCGCCAAAGCTTCCAGGCCGTCCAGATCATCCGTCTCCAGCCACTGCAGCATCACCCGCTCGACGCCGGCCTCGGAGAGTTGGCCGAGCCGCCCGACGAACTCATCCGCCGTACCGGCGATGACGGCGGGTTCGAGATCTTCGCGCGGTTCACCTTCGAGCTTGCGGTCCACGTCCGCCTCCGTACGGCCGAAGATGGCCCGCGTCATCAGGGTTCGGCGCATGCTCTCCAGCGGCCGTCCGGCCTCCCGCAGCAGTTCGTCCAGGCGGGCGTTGCGTTCGGCGAACACGTCCGGCGTCATGAAGACCGCGTTCCACTCGTCGGCATGGCGGGCCGCCAGCGGGAGCGTCCGCCTCGGGCCGTTGCCCCCGATCACAATGGGCACGCCACCCGGCCGTGGCGAGCGGGGCTTCAGCATCGCGTTATGCAGCCCGTAGAACTCGCCGTCGAAGGAGACGGGCTCCTCGTGGCGCAGCAGCCGGGTCACCACCTCGAGTCCTTCCTCGAAGCGCCGGAAGCGGCTGTCGGTGTCGAGCAGGCCGAAACCGAACGTGTCGTGCTCCCACTCATGCCAGCCCGCACCCATGCCGAGGCGCAGCCGACCCCCGGCGAGGTTATCCACGGAAGAAGCCTGCCAGGCCGAGATGACGGGATGCCGGAACGAGACCGGCGAGACAAGCGGCCCGAACTCTATACGCGCCGTGTTCTCCGCCAGCCACGCGAGCGAGGACCACAACTCTAGGCCATCCCGGTACGCACCCGTCCGCATGTTCGGGAAGTGGTCCGAGCGGAAGAGCCCGGCGTAGCCACAGTCCTCGACCGTCCGCGCCAGCCGCCGCCAGCGGTCCCAGTTGAGATCCTCCTGACCCTCGATCATGATCGCGACTTCGAGCAATGTTGTCCTCTCTTGATTAATCGAAATAGCGGATGGATCCGAGGTTTCGCCGCAAAGACTTGTTGTGCATTATCAAGGAGGCGGCGAAGCCCTGAGCCTTCGCTGGGCGTACTCCGTGAAGTGGCCGTTCTTGGTAACCGTATAAATGAATGGACGTGCTGTCGTCCTAAATTTCTCCTCCATTTCTGGAAGATAATCGAACGCCATTCGTACGATCTCCGGTTTCCGTGGGTTCTCCTTGTAGGTGAGTATGAAGCACCCTACGTCATTCTCCATTATCGCCGAGCGCTCTCCAGGGCGGATTCTGATATGCCGATCACGGGTTATGCCTAGCCATCCCTCAACACCGACCTTGCGTAACCATATGGAGTCGTCGGTGCCGGGAGCAAAGATGTCGTGCTTGAAGACCACATCTCCACGCACCTTCTTAAGTTCATCGGCTACGGATCGTGGAATCGAAGCATCAATAAGATCACGCGGATTGCTCAGGTATCTCCCACCTTAGCGCGTCTTTGATTTGCTTGAGAGTTATGTCGAAGTCATAGGCTATCTCGTCGGTACTGTCGCCAGCCCTGTGACGCTCTGCAATGATCTCAGTCCGAACCCCCGTACCCTCCACTACTGGCAGGCCAAATGCAAAGTTGGGGTCAACGAGTACCGCTACACCTTTCCCGAGCGGCCACCAGCGGCGCACGATTTCACCCTCATACTCTACCGTGTCTAGAAACGGGTCAAGAACGTCATCCCAAGCCTGCATACCCGCGCCGTATCCTACGTCAACAAGGATGCCGAAACCATCATCAACGAATATGTCGCGTCCCTTGACCTTGAACCTTTCCGTCACCAGTGGACGATCTGTTTGGAGATAAAAGCGAGCTGTGGCGTTGATCTTCCGGATTCGTTTGAAGCTGAATACCTTCTTCCTGAGTTTGCCAATAGTGGCAAACTCCATCAGATCAACAAAGGAAACCGCGTCTTTCGTTTCCGGGGTCCGTGTGACAGGCGGCATCGAATGATGCTGTCCTTCGTACCAGAAACCGTAGCCTTTTAGCCAACGGCGGGACGTGTTGGTAGTGACGCCAGCGATCCGATCTGCTTCCGCGAAACTGTACCGTGGGCGCGTAACACTGGGGTGTTCGTAGCTTACGGAACTCATCATCGTATCCTCACCCCCAACCCTCGTACCCGGCCCACTGCTTCCCGACGAATGAGCGTTCTCTGTAACTTTTCCGTTT
Organism: Rubrobacter sp.; assembly: GCA_013812245.1. Lineage (GTDB taxonomy): Bacteria > Actinomycetota > Rubrobacteria > Rubrobacterales > Rubrobacteraceae > JACDGB01. Next base: position 3,530 of record JACCTS010000596.1, on the reverse strand, counting down.
GCGCCATCTTGAGTGGCTAGCAACCGCGTCGAACAAGCCCCAGGATCGTCATGGTGATTGTACTGGAAGGCGTACTTGCTCACAAAGCTTTGCAGGTGCTTCTCCGAAACAGAATGGGCCTGACAAGACTAGCATACACCCGGCAGATACTTCGGTCGTAAACTCTCGAAGGTTTCGAGGGTGAGTTAGATGTCATCGAGCTTTTCGAGCAGAGGCCGGCGCGTGAAGTCGCCTCTCTGCAACGATTCCCGGCGACACGTATTCACCGTAGTTGATGAAGTTGGCCCCGAGCATCAGATGATTTTTGGGGAGTGAGCCGACGATGCGTCCGATTTCCTTGCTAGCGCCGGATGCTTGGGCCAACGCGCTTCATGGCAGTGCGGAAGTCGTAGGTGGTGACGGAGAGGGCGGAGAGCTGGTGGGAGGCAATGCGCTCTCAGGGACCGTGCGGACGAGCTTTCTTTTCTCCGGGTCGACCCGGTAGGCGCGCTTCGGGGCGCGCGGACGGCCGCCCTCGCGCACCACGCCCACGTGCCGGCTGAAATCGGCGCTGCTCATCCGCGCCCTGGAGCGCCCGAGCCTTTCCAGGCCGTAGCCCCAGAAGTCCTCAGCGGGGTTGCCTTTCGCGTGCTGGACGAAACCCCAGAGGGACCAGTGGAGGTCGCCCATCGCTTTGTAGATCTCCAGCCGCGAGTAGAGATCCGGAGAAGGTCTGGCCCCGTAGTAGGCCTCCATCATAGTGCGGTCTTGCTCGGGACCGAACCCGGCCTCGACAGAGAGGTCGGCAAGATCCCACATCGGATCGTTCATGCCTGAGTACTCCCAGTCGATGAGGTAGATGCGCCCGTCCGCATCGAGGAGGTTCCCCGGCCACGGGTCGTTGTGGCAGGGCACTAGGGGAACTGGAGAAGCTTCCAACGCCCGGCGCACCGCCCTCGTCTTCCGCCTCACCTCGTGGTAATCCTCCGGCAGCGGCGTCCGCTGCTCGCGCAAGAGGCCAAGGTAATCGTCGATCGCGGCGAAAACGTCGAAGCGGGACTCGAAAACCCCTCCTAGGCGGTGAACCCGCTCGAGCGCCCGCGCGGCCCGAACCGGCGCCCCCGGGTCCAGGCCAAACCCCTCCCCGGCGTTCATGGAGACCCCTTCGACGAACCGGGTCACCATCGTGCCGTCTCTCGCGTCGAAGTAGATTACCTCCGCGTTGACCCCGGCCGCCGCCGCGACCCTCGCGTTGTGCTCCTCGGCAGTACGGTCGATATAGTCTGATGTGCCTTCCCCGGCTAGCCGCAGCACGTAAGCCGCGCCGCCCATCGTCACCTTGTAACAGACGTTGGTAAGAGCGCCGCCGAGACGCTCGAGCTTGATAACTTCCCGTCTGACGTTCCCGAAAAAGGGTACGCGCGCTAGCGCGGCATACACTCCATCCAATCGTATTCCTCTCTCTATCTGCTTTGAGCGGGCGCTCCCCAACGCCCGTGATGCAGTCAAGAGATTGTAAACTCTATGTTAACTAGGCGCAAACTTCCGTGTGTGCAGACTTCTGAAGGTTTGGCGTTAGCGTCGGTTTATCTGCGGGATGCGAAAAGGACGGTTACCTGGCCGATGTGGGTGCGCGGAGCGTCGTTGCGCGCCAGGTAGGTCTCCAGCTCTCCTCTCTCTTCCAGCTTCCGGATGCGGGAGAAGGCCCTGTTCAGGTGGTCTTCGGCGACCAGCGACCAGACCGAGTCTCCGTCGCGCCACTCTTTGCTCAGGGGACCGCTGGGGTCGAAGTAAGACTTGCCCTGGACCGTGGCGTCGGTCGGCGCGAAGCTTCCCCTGTGGGCGAGACCAGAGTCGTCGAGGATTTCGAGCAACTCGTCGAGGGGGATGTAGCGGTTCTTGAGGGCATCGGCGGCCTCGGGGATCAGGTGGTAGTACCAGTAGCCGTGGCGCAGTTGCTCTTGCGAGCAGGTGCTGACCGTGAGGATCCCGCCAGGCTTGAGGACCCTGGCGAACTCCCTGAAGACCTTGCGGTGGGCGGGGAAACTCCCGGCGGCATCGTCGGGCAGGTGGTGGAGTACCTGGTTGATCATGACCCCGTCCAGGGTCGCGTCCTCGAAGGGTAGCTCGTCGATCCTGGAGGAATGAAAAGAGATGCGGTCCCCGGCCCACGCCAGCTTGCGCGCGGCGACCTCGAGCATACCGGGGTTGAGGTCAACGGCCTCGATCCGGCCGACGTAACCGAGCAGCGCCTCGGAGTAGCTGCCTGTGCCGCACCCGGCATCAAGCACCACCGTCCGGTCCAACGGTACGGGCGCGTGGGCGAAGCAACCGACGAGGATCTCGGTCCCCACGGGCTCCCGCGTCTTGTCGTAGTTCCCGGACTTCTGCGTGTAGTCCTCGTAACTGCTCAACCCGGTCGTTCCCCCTCGGTTCGTCTTTTCTCACAAGAGTGTATGAGCCCATTCTACAGAGCCGGTTGAACGCAAGTTTTACTCACCATTAACCTTCTTTTCACCTAAGAGAGGATCTGCGAGCCTATACTGCGTGCGATCGCGTGCGGCCCTAAGGGAGGATGGAACCGTATGGCCTTTCGGAGCGTGGGTACCAACCTGTCCAGAATGTATGTGGACGGGGTCAGTGGGCTCGCGGAGGACCTCGGGGCGCTGAAGAGATCCGAGCCGGATTTCGTCGAAGTCTGGCCCCAGAATCTTGGGGTCATCCTCGGCGGTCGCCTGGATACGAACAGGCTGCGGGCGGTTGGGGAGCTGTTGCTGGAGGCGGAGCTGGCGTACACGGTCCACGCCCCGCTCGAGATCAACCTCATGGATCTGACCTCCCACGGCCTGCAGCGCGACGTCCTCGACGCCAGCCTCAGGTTCGCGAAGGGAATCGGCGCTGAGGTGGTGGTCTGCCACGCCGGCCAACGGATAGGAGCGCGCGACGCCAGGCACAGCATGGGGGACCAGCTCTCCGCCGAGAGGTCAGCCCTGTGGGAGGCGGGGGATCTGGCGGGAGAGCTCGGCGTGACCATAGCCGTCGAGAACTACTACCCCGAGCAGCCGATCCTGCGCGGCGCGGTCTACGACTACTCGGTCTGGCCTTCCCAGCTCGCGGAGCAGATCTCCACCGTCGACCATCCTGCGGTCGGTATCTGCCTGGACGTGGGACACGCGGCCCTCGCGGCGGGCTTCTTCGGCTTCGACTTTATCGAGGAGTGCGCCGCTATAGCGCCCCTCGTCCGCCACGTACACCTCCACGACAACCTGCAGAGGACCAACGTCACGGGAGAGCCGCAGGTCTCCGAGCACACCGCCTACGGGCTGGGAGACCTGCACCTCCCCCCCGGCAGGGGCACCATCCCGCTGGAAGACTTGTTCCGGCGGATAGAGTTCCCCGAAAAACCCTCATGCTGCGTAGAACTCTCCCCCGAGCTCTTCTACTCCGTTTCAGAGGCCCTCCACGCCGCCAGAGAACTCGGCCTCGCGGTAGCGCCCCGGGAGCGAGTGCCCGCCTGAGAGATGGGTCGACCGGTGTCAGCGCCGGATGCT
>JACCTS010000567.1 GCA_013812245.1 Rubrobacter sp. | reverse complement strand
TAGGCTTCTTCGAGCGGGGACCCAGCGAAGATCTCCGGCGTCATGGTCGGGATCATCGCGAGCAGCTCGGAGTGCATGCCGTCGCTGGTATAGGAGACCGAGGCGACCACGAGCTTGCGCACGACCTCGGGGTGCCGGATGGCTACCTGAAGGGCGACACCGCCCCCCATGCTGTAGCCGAATACGTCGGCGTCTTCGAGTCCGAGATGATCCATCAGGGCGGCGACGTCGTCCGCCATCTGCCCGTATGTCAACGGACGGTCGGCGTCGGCGGTGTGCCCGTGACCTTGCAACTCGACGGCGATGACCTGCCTGGTCTCAGCCAGGGCGGGCACGACCGGACCCATCGTGCCGATCGTCATGTAGGCTCCGTGCAACACGACCAATGGTCTTCCGGTGCCGTGGACCTCGTAGTACATGTCGAGGCCGTTCACCTCGGCGTAGTTGCCTTTGGGGTCATCGTTCATTTTGTCTCCTCTTGTTGTTGCGGGCTTGACCACCTTTCGATATCCAGTGCAACTTCAGACAGATCATCGTCGAACTGATGTCCGCGGTCAACGAACTCGCAGATAGTCGCCCTCGGGAGTTCTTCCGTATACAACGCAAGGTGTGCAAACGGTACCCATTCGTCATCGCGGCTGTGGTAAAAGAACACCGGCAGCCCTCTGGGGAGCTTCGACGCAAAGTCTTTTTGAAGCGCGTACTCGCCGACTTCCCAATCTTCGGCGCCCCAGTAGGGTGGTGCGACGAGGAATATCCCCGCGACGGGCTTTTCCACTTTCTCTTCAGAAAGATACTTCAGCAGGATCGAAGCTCCCAGAGAATGCCCGACGAGGCTAACCGCGCCGTCTAACGAAGTGAGTTCTCTTGCGATCTGATCACTCCATGCCTCATATTCGGGGCTATCTTCATCCGGCATCTTCGGACACCGCACGCCGTACGCATCCCCGAGCGCATCTTGCAAGTTCGCCGCCATCTTCTTATCTTCCTCGTGTGCCCCCTCCCCGCCACCGTGAATGAACAGGACTTGCTTTTTCATGGGTGCTCATTCCTCATGTTCGCGTTCGTGACGATCCCGGCGATCTGCTCAGCGGCGCTGAAATCGGCGGTGAGCCGATTCTTGGTCAACGCGAACGCCACCCCGGTGGCGTAACCCAACGCCCACGTGACCGTGTTGCCCATGATCTGGTCGACACCGCTGAACGCCACGGCCGATACTTCGCGCAGCCGTTCGGGCGAGATGAGCCGGACGCCGTCCACCTCACCGAGCAGCGCGGCGTACATCCGCGCCACTGCACGCGCGGACATCTTGCCGCCCGCGGGGATGTCGGCCATCAGTATGTCGGGGCGGTTGCCGAACTCTGCGGTCGGGGTCACCGTCCGCGGCCCCAGCTTGAAGAACGGCGAATCATCGGGCATCGAGGCGAGAAACTCCGCGCTGCCTTCCGCGTCCTCCAACCGGGCCGGCCTGCCCAGCTCGGACTCGGGAACGCCGAAGAAGATCTCGCCGTCGATACCCAGCGGTCCGGCCACGTCCTCCCGGAGAACTCGCGAGATGGGCTTGCCAGTAGCCCGGCGCACGATCTCGCCGATGATGTAGCCGAACGGGTAGGCGTGATACGCGGTCTTTGTACCCGGTTCCCACCAGGGCTCGGCGTCGGCGATCACCGCGCACATCTTGTCCCAGTCGCAAAGGTCCTCGGGCCTGGTGTCGGCCGGTATGCCGGGCACGCCGACCGTGTGGGTCAGGGCGTGGCGCACGGTCGCTCTCTCCTTGCCGTGTGCGCCGAACTCCGGCCACAACTCGACGATTCTTGTGTCGTAATCAAACTCTCCACGCTCGACGAGCATGTGCGCCACGGTAGCCGTCGCGCCCTTGCCGACCGAGTAGGCGTAGAAGGGAGTGTCCGGCGTGACGAGACGTCCGGTCTCCGGGTCGGCGACGCCAGCGACCGCGTCGACCACAGGCTCGCCGTGCCGGTAGACGGCGACCTGTAGACCCCGCTCGGCTCCGGACTCGATCAGCTCGTCGACGGCTTCCTGGACTTGGTGCTGAAGGTCGCTCATGAACGTTCCCTTCTCGATGGTGAATCGTCAGGCGGCAAAGGCCGGGGTGGATTCCCCCGCGGCAGGATCGTTGGACTTCGGGGTCTTCAGGCGCGGGGGCTGCTCGAGCGGGCCGGTCACGTACCGGAACCACCGGCCTCCACAGACTACAGCGTGCTTATCCTCGAGCAGTAGTGTCATCCCTCTCCTTCCTTGCCTGCGGGCTGGTAGGTGAGGTAGATTACGCTCGTTCTGAAGGTCTTCGAAGCCACGAGCTTCAGTCCTTTCTGCTCTCCCCCATCCCCAAAGAGGCGCTTTCCGCTACCCACAACGACGGGATGGACCATGAGCCCGAGCTCGTCGAGGAGGTCGTCTTGCAGTAGGGAGTAGACTAGCGTGCCGCTGCCGGTTATCGCGATGTCCTTACCTGGTTGCCGCTTCAGTTCAGCGATCTCCTCCGAGATGTTTTCGCTGATGAGCGTCGAGTTCCGCCACCCGGCGACGTTTTCCAAAGTCGTCGATACGACGTATTTCTGTGTGTTGTTCATGTAATCCGCGAAGGGCTGGTCGTCCGAGGAAACACCAGGCCAGTACGACGCGAACTCCTGGTACGTTGCCCTTCCGAGCAGCATGGCGTCCGACGCGGCCATCGCCGCCCCGATAGCCTCGCCCATCTCGTCGTTGAAGTAAGGTAACTGCCATTTCTCCGGCGCTTCCACGACGCCATCCAGCGACATGAACAACCCTGCGACTACTCTCCTCATTGAGACCTCCTCCGCTAGATTCTGCATCTCACCCGCCTCCCTATCGACCGCCGTCTCTTCTCCCCTTCGTCGTGGTTTTTAGTCGACGACCGTGCCGCTGGTCAGGTTGAAGACGGTTCCTGTCGTCGCGCCGGCTCGGTCCGAGGCCAGAAACGCCGCCGCGTTGCCCACATCGGCCAGCGTCGTTACCCGCCCCAGCAGCGACCTTTCCTTCAAGAACGCCTCCACCTCCCCTGTCGGGGCCGACCAGTCCTCTGTCGAAGCGCCCTGCCAGGACTCCGGGATCCCTTCCGAACGCAGGCAGTTCACGCGGATGCCGCTCGGCCCGACCTCAGCCGCGAGCTGCTTTGTAAGGGCTTCGATCGCCGTGCATGCGATCCCGAAACCTCCCACGTAGACGCCGGGGAAGAACGCCCGGACGGCCGAGGCGGAGAACGTCAGGATCACGCCCGAGCCCTGGG
>JACCTS010000553.1 GCA_013812245.1 Rubrobacter sp. | reverse complement strand
CCGCCGTCCGGCGCGCGATGTGAGTACCGGCGACGGCGTTGTAGAGCGTGGGCATCTTCGCGGCAACGGCAAGGCCGCGCCGGACGTGCCCGGCGGCCTTCTGGCGGACGGAGAAGCCGTGTTTACTGCCCCTCTGGTAGAGAACCTCGGTCTTCATCGAGGCCACGTCCACCTGCGAGGGACACTCCGTCTTGCACGCCTTGCACCCGACGCAGAGGTCCATGACCTCCTTCATGCGTTCGCCCGTGAGTTCCTGTGGCGGGAGGGAACCTTCGATCACCGAGCGGAGCATGTTCGCCCGCGCCCGCGTCGTGTCCTGCTCGTCCAGGGTAACCATGTACGAGGGGCACATCGTGCCGCCGGTCTTCTTGCGGCAGAGCCCCGAACCGTTGCACAGTTCGATGGCTTTGGCGAACCCGCCCTGATCCGAGAAGTCCAGGCCCGTCTTCACGGGAAGGCGCGTGCGGCCGGGCGCGATGCGGAGCTGTTCGTTCATGGGTTTGTGGTCCAGGATCACGCCGGGATTCAAGATACCCTCCGGGTCGAAGAGATCCTTCACCTCCCTGAAAGCGCGCATGATCTCCGGCCCGTACATCCGGTGTAGGAACTCAGAGCGGGAGAGGCCGTCGCCGTGCTCGCCCGAGATGGAGCCGCCGCACTCTATGACGAGGTCAGCCACCTCCTCCCCGATGCGGCGCATCCGGGCGACGCCCTCCTTGTCGGAGGTGTCGAGCGCCGGACGCACGTGCAGCGTCCCCACCGAAGCATGCCCGTAGAAGCAGGCCCACGTGCCGTTCCGATCCACGATCTCCTCGAACCGGCCGATGAACTCCTCCAGCCTGTCGGGGGGAACCGCCGCATCCTCCACAAACGCGACGGGCTTTTCTTTGTCCGTCGTGCCGAGCAGCAGCGGCAGGATGGACTTTCGTAGCTTGACCGTCTGGGCCATCTCGGCTTTCGTGCGGAGCGGCGTCGCGCTAGTCGCCCCGACCTCGTGCCCGATCTCCTCCAGCTTGGCGAACCGTTCATTCAACTCTTCCTCCGTGCCGCTCCACTCAACGAGCAGGAGCGCCTTGGGGATTCCGCCGTCCGGCCCTCCCTGCACGAAGCGGGTGGAGCCGGCGTAGGAAGAGGAGGCGCGGGCGCGGCCTATCGCCACGTCGTCCAGGAGTTCTATCGCGGACGGCCCCATCTCCAGGAACCGCACCGTCGCCCGTGCCGCCCCCGAGAGCGAATCGAACTCGAAGGAGGCCAGCGCCCGCTGCGGCGGAAGCTCCTGTAGCCGGAACTCCGCCCGGGTGACAACGGCGAGCGTGCCCTCCGAGCCGCACACTAGACGGGTGAGGTCCACGGTGGTGTCTTCCACCAGCGCATTGAGGCCGTAGCCGGAGACGCGACGGATCATCTTCGGGAAACGGCTACGGATCTCCTCCTCGTACCGATCCCCGATCCCGAGCGCCCCGCGCAGCAGACGGGCGGTCGCGTCGGCGTGACGGGCGCGTTGCCCGGCCTCCTCACGCGACATCGGGCGCAGCTCCACCGTCTCGCCCGTGGCGAGCACGCAGCGGAGGGAGAGGATCTGGTCCGCCGTCGTGCCGAAGACGAGGCTTCTCATCCCGGCGGAGTTGTTGCCGACCATGCCACCCAGAGTGGCGACATCGGAGGTCGAGGTGTCCGCCCCGAAGACGAGCCCGTGCGGCTCGACCATCGCGTTCAGTTCGCCCTGCACCAGGCCCGGCTCGATCGCGCAGCGCCGATTTTCCAGGTCTATCTCCAGCGCCCGGTTCATCTCGGAGACGTCGAGGGCGAGGCCGGGGGCCGTCGCCTGGCCTGCCAGGGAAGTGCCTGTGCCACGGGGCGTGATGGAGAGCCCAAGGTCGCGGGCCGCCGAGAGGGCGCTCCTTACGTCCTGCTCGGAGCGGGCGACGACGACGCCGACGGGCTTGCGGAGATAGATTGAGGCGTCCGTGGACCAGAGAGCGCGCGAAGCGTCGTCTGTACGCAGATACCCTTCGAGCCGCCCATCGAGCGCGGCGTGCAACCGTTCCGCGATCCGCTCGCTGCTCTCCCCGATCATGGTCCAAGTATAGTTACCCGGGCCGCTCGGTTCTCGCCGGGAATGGTCGCGGGCATTCACGCGCGCCATACCAGAACGCACGCAACTCGGACTTAGCTCGGTTGTATCCTTCGCGTGGTGGAACGAAGCAGACCCACCATCTCGCCAAGGCTCGGAGAATCGGGAAGTTCTTCGATAGCGGCGTCCAGTTTCTCGGCACGGTCGGAGCCGAGCACCGGATCGGCAAGATTCCTAAACTTCTTTGTGAGCTCCTCGTCGCAAAAAAGCGTGCCAGCGTCGCCCGGCGACGCCGAGACTTCCGAACGAGCACGGCTACCCTCCGTCGTCTCGATCTCCACCCAGGCAAGTGCTTGGCCCGGGAAGGCCCTTTCGAGCTCGATATCAACGACGATTTCTACCCGCGCCGCTAGCTCCCGGTGAGCAGTATCGGCAAGGATTCCCCCGGTCACCTGTTCCGGTCCCACCACGCCGTCGATCAGGGCACAGGCGACCGTCCAGGGCAGGCTGAACTGGGCCTCTTCTGTCGTACGCGGAGATGTGGAGAGGAGGTGCGTGGCTGCTTCGAAAGTATGTACCCGTACCCTCGCCACATCTGTGGCCGTCGCGCCGATCTGGCGCGCAGCCGAAAGCGCCCCCTCGATGGCTGGCTGTGCCCACCGACAACAGGCGTACGGCTTGAAGTACAGGTCAAGGATCAGATACTCATCTCCCAAGTTCTCAGTGAGGCGCGGTCCAGGGTGGCCTGCGTCGAAAAGAGCCGGTATTCCGGTAAATCCGCGAGCGGCTAGTTGGCCCGAAGCGATGCCGACCATCGCGCCCCACCCAATCCCGTCCTTTAGCATGCTGGGATGGTCTACCGACCGCATCTCGGGCGTCATGGCCGCGTGAAATTCGGCGATCCCGAGGGCGTGCCACGTCTGCTCCGCGTTGCAGTCGAGCAAGCGCGCGACGCCGGCGGCCGCACCGATCGGCGCCCAAGCTCCGCTCCCGTGGTAAGAGTCGTAGAGCGAGTGCAGGATGCGGCCGGCGCGCATGGCCACCTCGTAGCCGACTATCAAGGCAGTTAGGAACTCAACCCCGCTGGACTTTGCCTCTTCGGCGGCGGCGAGCACCGCCGGGAAGACTACCGCGCCCGGGTGACCCTTGACGGGCCGGTATCCGTCGTCGATGTCTAATGCGGAGGTGGCGAACCCGTTAGCGAGCGCCGCGCCGACCGGCGTGCTAGTGGCACCGGTGCCTATGATAGTGCTCGACCCGTTACCGTGGGCATAACGAGCGTACGCGGCCGCGCGCTGCGCCGCCCCGGTGCGACTGCCCGCAACTGCGGCGCCGCAGAGATCAAGCACGCAGCGGATGGCCTGGGTCCGCGCGTGTGTGGGAATGTCTTCCCAACGCACGGTGCGCGCAAACTCGGCGACACGCCAGGTTTGCGGTTCGGCGTTCATCCAGCTTTCACCTGGAGATCAGGCACGTCGCGTAGCGGGATAACCGGTTGCGTAACAAGGATCTCTCGAAGCCTCTCGGGGCATCGGAAACACTTTCTTTACTATATCGGGTCTGGCGTTTGCGCGTCGGCTCGTTTGTCGATGCAACTGGGGACCGGCTGCTATTCACAGATCCCCGCCTTCTTCGACCAGACGACCGAGCTCCTTGTTCAAGAGGCCGAGACGAGCCTCCCTGAGCAAAGGTATCTTACGGCGGCGGCGCAGGACGCTTTGTATGTCCAGGTCGGCCGTTATGAGGGCCTCTTTGTAGAGGGGTGCTTCGACCACGACGTTGCCCAGGGGATCCATCACGTGGGAGCTTCCCCAGAACACAAGGTCCCCCTCCGTTCCGACCCGGTTGACGAAGACGACGTAACACTCGAGCATCCGCGCGTAGAACCTGGTGATATCGTACCAGTACTCCGTAGTATCCATCTCCCCGGGGAAGCGGCTATCGGCGCTGCTGGTTGGTATGAGGAGTACCCTGGCGCCGTCCTGGACAGCGAGGAAGCCCAACATCGGCTGCCACGCGTCGTTACAGATCAGAATGGACATGCGGCCGAACTTCGTCCCGAAAGCCCGCATGGTTTGCCCCGGGCTGAAGTGTTTTCGCTCCTCGAAGACGCCGTATGTCGGTAGGTACAGCTTCCGGTGCAAATGGACCAGAGATCCATCTTCAAAGTAGGCGGCGCTGTTGTAGGTGCGGAGGTCGCCATCGTCCTCGTAAAACCCCACAGCGATCGACATCTCCCCCGCCTCCTCGACCAGCGAAGTGATTTGCTCGCTCTGCACCTCGAGAGAGAGCTCCTCTTGGGTGAGCTGTCCCAGAGAGTAGCCGGTCAAACCCAACTCGGGGAAGACGACCAGGTCCGCGCCTTCGACCTTGGCCTTGGCCACAACCTCTTTAGCCCGGCGGAGGTTTCCGTCAACATCGCCGAGTAGGCAGTCGATCTGAGCCAAAGCCACCCTCACGATTTCATACTACCCTTCTCGTTCGATCTTCACCACCAGGCAGTTCAACGCACACAACCTGTCCTGGAAACGCATTAGCGATGGACGGTTATGAGGCTCATGGCCTCCTGCCGGGTGCGCTCGTCCTCTGCGTAGATGCCCCGCACGGCGCTGGTGACGGTCACGCTCCCCGGCTTCTGGACCCCCCTCATCGTCATGCAGAGATGGTCGGCCTCCACGACCACGATGGAGCCCCTGGCTCCCAACTCTTTGTACAGGGCGTCGGCGACCTGCGCCGTCAGGCGCTCCTGGAGCTGGGGCCTGCGGGAATAGCCTTCCACCACCCTGGCCAGCTTGGAGAGGCCCGCGACCCTCTCGTTCGGTATGTAACCCACGTGGGCCTTGCCGACGAACGGCAGGAGG
>JACCTS010000496.1 GCA_013812245.1 Rubrobacter sp. | reverse complement strand
AGATCCTCGCCGTCCTCAACCTGTTCAGGGATCAGCTCGACCGCTACGGCGAACTCGCCTACACCGGAAAGGTTATCGCCTCGGCGTTTGGAGACCTTCCGACTGATGGGGCCGTGGTCCTGAACGCCGACGATCCCCTCGTCGCCAGCCTCGGCCGGTCGGCAGCGAGCCCTGTCTACTACGGGGTGGACGAGACTGCTCTCGATACCGGCCGTCTCCAACACGTCGCCGACTCCAAAGACTGCCCGATCTGCGGCACGGCCCTCGTTTACGAGATCGTGTACATGGGCCACGTCGGTGTTTACGGATGCCCGAACTGCGACTTCCGGCGCCCGGAGCTCCAGTACCGGGCGAGCCGGATACGCTTCGACGGGGCGCGGGGTACGGACTTCCTCCTCGATACACCATCGGGGGAGATGGATATGAGGATCGAGCTTCCGGGCCTGTACAACGTCTACAACGCCCTCGCGGCGGCGGCGGTCGCTGGTGAGGCGGGCGTCGGGCTGAAGGACATCGCGCGCGGGCTGCGGGAGTTCGGTGGGGCGTTCGGGCGGGTCGAGCGGGTAAAAGCAGGCGACAGGGAAGCTTTCCTGCTGCTCATCAAGAACCCGGTCGGGTTCAACGAGATACTGCGCACCTTCGTCACCGGCGCCGATGCGAAACACGTCCTCATAGCCATAAACGACAACCACGCCGACGGACGCGACGTCTCCTGGCTGTGGGACGTGGACTTCGAGATGCTCGCCGAAGCCCGCTCCGAAGGCATCACGGACGATATACGCCCCTTCACCGTCAGCGGCATCCGGGCCGGCGACATGGCCGTGCGCCTCAAGTACGCCGAGTTGCCGGTGGGAGAGGTGATCCCCGACCGCAAAGAGGCCATCCGCGCTGCCCTGGAAGCAACCCCGCCGGGCGAGACGCTCTACGTGCTGCCGACGTACACGGCGATGCTCGAGATCCGCAAGACCTTGAGCGAGCTAGGCTACACGCATCCGTTCTGGGAGGACAGATGAAGCTCACCATCCTTTAGTTTCTAGTCTTATCTTTATCCTCAACACCAATACTCCTCCCATTTCCTTGAGTCAATTTCCTCAGGGGTTGTGCATCTTACCTTCTTCGCCTGCCACGCACGATCGAAGAGATTCTCCGAGAGAACGAGGGCCACCGCCTCGAATGTCTCGTACGGGGAGAGACCATCAAAGAGGTCAGGACGCTGTTTAGGGATAAGAAGATTGCCACAGAGGTCCACAACTTTACGATCCTCGAAGCTGCACTCCTTCTCGTGGGCAAAGTGGTTTCTTATCTTCCTAACGGTGTCCAAATCTTTAAACTCATCCTTGCTGATAAGCCCCAACGAGAAAACGAATCGGATGCGTGAGCCAAAGTCACGTAAGTTGTCGCGTACGAGTCGCTCGGACTCTTGACCCTCAACCATAAAGCCGGAAAGCGCCTCTCCGAGTGATTCTTCAAGGTTAGCTCCCGCGACGATAGCGGCTGCCCGCTCTTGGTTGACCGTCATGAGCCTGCGGGCAGCTTCCGCCAGTCCTCGCTGTAGTTTCTCTCTATCTAGCGGCTCATAGTCGTCTGGAACCTGCAAGCCCATACTAATACTCCTACGTTTCGTTCAAAACTAGACCACGTATCTTACTGGTGCTGGAGAGGGTAGCACGCCGTAAGACTGCGAGAAGGCGGGCCGCAGAGGCCGCGAGGGGTGCGAGGTTCCGGGAACTGTATGCTATGCTCGGCCTTCGGTCGGCGGTATACGCGGACGGCACCCTGGAGATCACGGTGGGGCCACGGACACGAAGGGAGTTATGCCGTGCGACAGATCAAGCTCACCATCCACCACCTGTACGCGGACATGATGAACCTCTACGGCGACCGGGGGAACGTCATCTCCATACAGAAACGCTGCGAGTGGCGCAGCATCAACGTGGAGGTCGTGGACGTTGGCCTCGGCGAGAGGGTCGAACCCACCGGCTGCGACATCTTCCTCTTCGGCGGCGGTCAGGATCGGGAGCAGGCGCTCCTCGCCGACGACCTCTCCGGCTCGAAGGGCGCGGACGTGCGGGCCATCGTCGAAGACGGGGGCGTGGTGCTCGGCGTCTGCGGCGGCTACCAGCTCATGGGCCACTCGTACGAGACGCCCGAGGGCGAAAAGCTCCCCGGTGTCGGCATCTTCGACCTCCACACCGAGCCGCGCAAGCCGGACGAAGAACGTCTCATCGGCAACGTCCTCGTCCGCGTCCGTGCACCGGAGACGAGAGAAGTGCGCGAGGTCGTCGGC
>JACCTS010000485.1 GCA_013812245.1 Rubrobacter sp. | reverse complement strand
TCCATGAGTTCCTGCTCCATCATCTCCCTGGCGCCGTTCACAGTCGCCCCGCTTCCAGATTGGCGGTGAAGGCTTTCGCCTCGTGGATCGCGACGTTGGCCTCCAATGCTACAGGGAGAATGTCGTTCACCACGTCCCCGGCCACGACGCCGTTGGGACCGAAGTGGTAGGGGATGCCGATGGTGTGGATGTTACGACCATCAATGCGGTAAACCGGGATGCGGTCGGAGACGAGGGCGCGGGTGTGGATTCTGCCCCGGCTCGTCTCGATGGTGACCCAGTCAGTATTGTTCACTCCCTTTTCAGCGGCGAGCTCCGGGCTGATCTCACAGAAAAGCTCCGGCTGAAGTTCGGAGAGCCAGGGGATCCAACGACTCATCGCCCCGCTGGTGTGATGCTCGGTGAGCCGATAGGTCGTCACGACGTAAGGATAGCGCGGGTCCTGCGGCACGTTGTATGGGTTGTCCGGGCGGCCGGGGAAGACCTTGAGCGCCGGGTCGCGCTGCTGGTAGTAGAGCAGGTTCGGGACCGGCGACTCCAGCGGCTCGTAGTGGACCGGGAGCGGCCCGTCCTTGAGCCCGACCGGCGCGAACAGCCATCCCCGCCCATCGCCGTTCATGATGAAAGGACCGTCCCCCGGAAGAGCGTCCACACCCTGCGCATCCGGATCAGGGCGGTAGGATGGCGGCTTCTCCGCCTGGAAGTCAGGCACGTCTTGTCCGGTCCACTTCTCTTGCCCCTCATCCCACCAGATGTACTTCTTCCGTTCGGACCAGGGTTTGCCGTCGGGATCGGCGGAGGCGCGGTTGTAGAGGATGCGGCGGTTCATGGGCCAAGCCCAGCCCCACTCGGAGGCGACGAGGTCCTGTTCGGAGACGGGCTTGCGTCGCCTGGACTGGTTGACGCCTTCGGCGTAGGCGCCGGAGTAGATCCAACCTCCACAGGCCGTCGAGCCGTCATCCGCAAGCTCGGCGAACCCGCCGACCGGCTCCCCGGTATCCATCCTGTAGCCGCTGATCTCCTTGAGAACGCTCTCGATGTGCGGCTCCTCGCGCTCTCCCTCCGTCGGATAATCCCACGTGAGAGCCTGGATGAGCGCGTCGTGCGGATCATCGGAGTCCCGGTACATCTCTTTGATCCTGCGCCCGAGATGGTAGACGAACCACGCGTCGCTGCGCGCGTCTCCCGGCGACTCGACGGCTTTGTCGTGCCACTGGAGCATCCGCTGGGTCTGGGTGAAAGAGCCGTCCTTCTCCGCCACGAGCGCCGAAGGAATCAGGAAGACCTCGGTGGCGCACTCCTCGGGCGGCACGCCGTCCAGCTTCCAGACACCGGCCGTCTCCACCTCGTAGGCGTCGAGCACGACGAGCCAGTCCAGGCTCCTCAGGGCGCTGCGGGCCAGCTTCGCATGAGGTCCGCCTACGGCGAGGTTCTGCCCGAAGATGAATGATCCCTTCACCTCACCGTCTTTCATGTCCAGCAACGTAGGGTAGTAGGAGTGATCCCCGGATATGCGGGGGAAGTGGTCGAAGAGCCCTCCATCCTCCGGGTCGAAGGCGTCCCCGTACCAGGCTTTCATCAGGCTGGTCGCGTATTTGGGGAGGTTGCTCCACCAGCCGGTCTCGGCGGTCTCTGTCTCCACGTAGTCCCGCCAGGCGTCGTGGCCCTTCTCCACGTCTGGCATCGGGATATATCCAGGCAGGATGTCGTAGAGCGTGGCGATGTCGGTCGAGCCCTGAATCGTCGCATGCCCCCGCAACGCCATGATGCCACCGCCGGGACGACCGATGTTCCCGAGCAGGAGCTGCAGGATGGCCGCGGCGCGGATGATCTGGACTCCCTTGGAGTGCTGCGTCCATCCCACCGCGTAGCAGAACGCCGTGGTCTTCTCGCGTCCGGAGTTCTCGCAGATGGTCTTCGCCACCTCCAGGAACGCCTCTTTCGGGGTGCCGCAGACCTTCTCGACCATCTCGGGCGTGTAGCGGGCGAAGTGACGCTTGAGGATCTGGAAGACGCAGCGCGGGTGCTGGAGCGTCAGGTCGTTTGGGCGCGGACGGCCCGCGTGTTCTCCCGAGCTGGGCTGCCCGCCCTGCCCGGCCTCGCCCACCACGGCGTCCTGGCTGCCCCCGAAGGCTGCGTAGTCGATGGGCTGGCCTTCGTAGCGCCAGCTCGCCGCGCTGTACGCCTGCATCTCCTCGTCCCAGCCGGAGAATATCCCCGTGGGGTCCGCGTCCCTGAAGTCCTCGGAGACTAGGGTGGCGGCGTTGGTGTAGGCAGCGACGTACTCCTCGAAGTACAGTTCGTTCTCGATCACGTAGTTTATGAGGCCACCCAGGAACGCTATGTCCGTGCCGGGCCGGATGGGCGCGTAGATGTCGCACATGGCGCTCGTGCGGGTGAAGCGCGGGTCGATGTGGATGAGCTTCGCGCCCTTCTCTTTGGCGATCATGGGGTGACGGAAGCCGACCGGATGGGCCTCGGCCATGTTGGAACCTTCGATCAGGATGCAGTCGGCGTTTTGCAAATCCTGGAGGCTCGTCGTAGCGCCGCCCCTACCGTACGTGACACCCAGACCGGGCACCGTGGAGGAGTGTCATATTCGCGCCTGGTTGGTGATGCGGGTAAACCCCATGGAGTGGAAGAGCTTGGTGATGAGGTAGTTCTCCTCGTTGTCTATGGTGGCCCCGCCGATGGAGGCGACCGCCTGCGAGCGGTTGAGCTTCCGCCCCTGATCGTCGGTCTCCTGCCAGTTCTCGTCGCGGGCCTGCTTGAGGCGGGCTGAGATCATCTCCATCGCCCGCTCCAGCGGAAGCTCCTCCCACTCGCCGGAGTACGGACGCCGATACTTCACTTTCGTCTGGCGATACGGAGAGACGTGCAGCCCGAAGGTCGCCGAGCCCTTTGGACAGAGGGTTCCGGCGTTTATGGGGCTTTCGGGGTTGCCCTCAATGTCGAGGATGCGCCCGTCGCGGTGGTAGACGAGGGTGGAGCAGCCCACCGCGCAGTAGGGGCAGACGCTGGTCGTCTTCTCCACGCCGGGGTCGCTTATGCGGGACTTCAGGTTGCGGGTCGCCGGGCTTACGGAGTTTTCTACCGTCGTCCCGACGTGGCTGCGGACTTTGTTCCACAACCGTCCGGGCTTCAACAGCGCCATGGACTCACCCCTTCCGGATCGTTTCGGAGAAACAGAAAAACTTCCTGTTGTTGTCCGGAGACGGCGGGCAGTGAAATAGCGTATCGGTAGAAACGCCGCCCAGTACTCGTCCCTCACCATCTATCAATCGGTCCCCTCTATGAGAACAACCTCTCGGGCCAAAGAATACCCAATACAGCATCGCAGGTCATGGACAATTATGTGCAAAAATTCGTCGGCGGGGAATAATCCCGATTACTAAAGGTGACGGCTTCAGGGAAAGGCGGCGCGATGAAGGTACTGTTGCTCGGCCCGCCGGGTTCAGGAAAGAGCACCCAGGCCCAGCGCCTCTCGCGGAAGCTCTCCTACTTCCAGGTCTCGACGGGGAATTTGATCCGGGCCCACATCCAGTCCGACACCGAGCTGGGGCGCAGCATCAAGGGCCGCCACGACAGGGGCGAGCTGGTGCCGGACGATGTGATCCTGGAGATAACGCTACCAAACCTTGAGCCTGCGGGGCGTTGGATCCTCGACGGCTTCCCCCGCAACCAGGCCCAGGCGCGGGCGCTGCACGAAGCCCTGGAGAAACGAGGCATCAGCCTGAGCCGGGTCATCGCGCTGGAAGCCCCGGACGGGGAGCTGATCGAACGGATAAAAGGCCGCCGCCAGAGCCTCGCCACCGGCTGGACCTACCACCTCGAGCACGACCCGCCCCCGAAGAAACGCGACGATCTGGACGCCGGGCCGTTCGTGCCCCGTGAAGACGACACAGCGGAGGCTGTCCGAAGGCAACTCGAGATCTACCATCAGGAGGTCGAGCCCCTTAAACAACACTACGAGAAACAGGGAATCCTCACCGTAGTTGACGCCAGGAAACCCATCCCGGAAGTCACGGAGGACATCCTGCAAGCCCTGAGACCCGCCCGTGCGGATTGAGTCTATGGTCTCCAGGAAGACCGTACTCTGGTGTTGCACGGGAAAACTGCCTTTGATATGGTTCGCTGGCGTAACTTATGGTAATATTCTGGGGAGTGGAAGGAGGAAATCGCTGGAAGAAACGCCTGCCCAGCCGGTGGAGGAGAAGCATGCCTTCCGTCGGCTTCATGCAAGACCAGTCTAGCGTAGAGCAACCCTAAGGAGGGTTTGATGGCGGACAACAGAGTAGTCGTCTACAAGGGACCGGGCGAGGTCGCGGTAGAGAACATCGACTATCCGAAGCTCGAAGTTCCGAAAGAGGTAGCGGACGCGATAGGGATGGCCCAGGCGGCCCCGCACGCGGCTATCCTGAAAATTGTCTCGACCAACATCTGCGGTTCGGACCAGCATATGGTGCGTGGCCGGACGACGGCGCCGGTAGGACAGACGCTTGGGCATGAGATCACGGGCGAGATCGTCGAGAAGGGCGATGACGTCCAGTTTTTGGACGTTGGCGACATCTGCTCGGTCCCGTTCAACATCGCCTGCGGGCGCTGCCGCAACTGCCGGGAGCGGTTGACAGGCGTCTGCCTAAACGTTAACCCGGCAAGGGCTGGTTCGGCGTACGGTTACGTGGACATGGGCGGATGGGTCGGTGGACAGGCCGAGTACGTGCTGATCCCCTTCGCGGACTTCAACCTCTTGAAGTTTCCGGATCGGGAACAGGCGCTGGAGAAGATCCTGGACCTCACCATGCTCTCGGACATCTTCCCGACCGGCTACCACGGCGCGGTGATGGCGGGCGTGACGACCGGTTCGACGGTCTACGTGGCGGGCGCGGGGCCGGTGGGGCTCGCGGCGGCCTACTCGGCGCAACTACTCGGCGCGGCGGTCGTCATCGTCGGTGACCTGAACGACGAGAGGCTCGCGCAGGCGCGTTCCTTCGGCTGCGAGACGATCAACGTCGGAGAGGGCACGCCGATAGATGAGCAGATAGCGGGCATCCTCGGCATACCGGAGGTTGACTGCTCGGTGGACGCGGTTGGTTTCGAGGCCAGCGGCCGTCCTGGTGAAGAAGCCCCGTCGATAGTCCTCAACTCCATCCAGGCGATCACGCGGGCGGGCGGGCGGCTCGGCATACCTGGCCTCTACGTCACCGGCGACCCCGGCGCCTCAGACCCGGACGCCCAACAGGGTACGCTCAAGGTGAACTTCGGCCTCGGCTGGGCCAAGAGTCACTTCTTCTACACCGGCCAGACCCCGGTCCTGAAATACAACCGCAACCTGATGATGGCGATCCTGCACGACAAAGCCCACATCGCGGACGCGGTCAACGCGACGGTCATCAGCCTCGACGAAGCCCCACAAGGTTACAAGGACTTCGACAAGGGAGCCGCCCAGAAGTTCGTGCTCGACCCGCACGGCATGATCCCCGCCTAGCAAGCGCGGAACATACGACGGAAAGAGGGAGGACCGGAGGTTACCGGTCCTCCTTCGTTTGCGCCCTTCAGCGCAACGCTATAATCCGTCGAGAGCGATTCGGGAAGGTTGTAGATGGAGACGGTCAAGAGCCCGGCGGAACACAGGATCATCCTGCACAACACGAGCTGGGAGACCTACGAGCGCTTGATGCAGGAGCGCGGTGATGGCCGCATTCCGCGCTTCGCCTATGACCGGGGAGAACTGGAGATCATGAGTCCTTCCACGGAGCACGAGAGCATCACCTACTACATTGGCCTACTCGTTGCGATGTTCGCGGAGGAGGCGGGCGTTGACCTGTACGGAGCCGGTTCCACAACCTTCGAGCGCGAAGATCTGGAACGTGGTTTCGAGCCCGATGCCTGTTTCTACGTCCAGAACGCGGCACAGGTCCGTGGCAAGCCCAGGATAGACTTGAGCGTGGACCCACCCCCTGACCTGCTAATCGAAGTGGACATTACAAGCCCTTCTCTCGACAAGTTTCCCATCTACGCCCAAACGGTCATACCCGAGATCTGGCGCCACGACGGCGAACGTTTGGCAATCTTCGAGTTGCATGGTGAGGAGTATGTCGAAGTAGCCCGGAGCAATATTCTTCCTCCTCTCACGAGCGAAGCTCTCTCCCGCTTCATCGAAGAAAGCACCTCTCTAAATCTCGTGGCCTGGATGCGCCAGGTACGAGAATGGTTGCGGGGCAACATTACCGGCTGAAGCAGCTCGTCCAACCACTCTTCCTTGAGAGCGTGTTATGAACTTGGGTGAAAATCGCATAGAAATGCGGATTTCACGGTCGGCTTGGTTCTCTTGTGATCTCCGTTTCCCGCATTCCCAAGCCGTTTCTAATCGAGTTCATAACAGCCTCTGAAGGCTATAATCGCGGCATGGAGACGGTCAAGAGTTTAGCGGAAGGCAAAGTCATCCTCCACAACGTGAGCTGGACGACTTACGAGCTTCTGCTGTCCGAACACCTGGACAGCAGTGCGCCGCGCTTCACCTATGATCGGGGGGAACTGGAGATAATAAGTCCTTCGCCCGAGCATGAGAAGCTTAACCGCCGCATAGCACAACTCATCATTACCTTCACCGAAGAGATGAACATTGAGGCCGAGGATCTTGGCTCCACGACCTTCAGGCGCGAGGATCTGGAGCGCGGCTTCGAGCCCGACTCTTGCTTCTACATAGAGAACAAAGGGCGTATTCGTGGCAAGGGTCGTATAGACCTCACCGTGGACCCTCCGCCGGACCTGGTGATCGAGATAGACATCACCAGTCCCTCGCTCGACAAGGTTCCGATCTATGCTCGGATGAAGGTTCCCGAGGTCTGGCGCTTCGATGGACAGCGGCTCGCGATCCTGGCGCTCGAAGGCACAGTGTACGTCGAATCCGCACAGAGTACCGTCCTCCCACCTCTCACCGGCGCAACCCTCTCCGATTTCATCGGGAAGAGCAAATCCATGAAGCGCACAGCCTGGCTCAGGACGGTGCGCGAGTGGGCGCGAGAACAAACCGGCTGAGAGAAGTTCAGCCGCGCCGGACACGGTAGCCGATATCCCGTAGCTGCGCGAGCAGCAGCAACTCGGCTTCTTCCTCGTCTCCACCGACGTACTTGAGCGGCACGCTCATGGTCTGCTCGCCATCCTTGCCTCCGAAGCGGATAACCACGGCGTCCGCGCTACGCGTCACGGTCGCCTCGGGGTAGCGGTTCGCGTTCGGAAGGCCCATTAGCCTCATCGCCGTGGCATCTCCTGTCTCTCGCCAGCGTCAATGCTAGCAGGCGGGGCGTTGTACGGACACGGTGCTAGACTCAAGGGTGTCTGAAGTCCACCGGTGGAGCGGCGCGTATGTTGCGGAATAGAGGAACTGGAGAGAAGTCCCGGCGCGGCAGCAAGACGAAGACGCGGATACGGACGGTCGAGAACGGGAAGGCTCGTCTCAAATCCGACGTTCTGGCGACCGAGGAGCCGATGGAGATACGACTGGTCACCGGTGACAAGACGCAGACCGTCGCCGTGACCATGCGCACGCCGGGGGCGGACTTCGAGCTGGCGGCGGGCTTCCTGTACAGCGAGGGGATAGTGGGCTCTGCGGAGGATATACGGAAGATCAGCTACTGCGTGGACCCGGATATCGACGCCGAGCAGCAGTACAACATCGTGAACGTCGAGCTTCGCGGCGGACACGAATACGACCTGCGCCCGCTGGAGCGGCACTTCTACACCACGAGCGCGTGCGGGGTGTGCGGCAAGGCGAGCCTGGAGCAACTGGAGCTTCGGGGGTGTCCGGTGATCTCCCCGGGACCGGTGGTTTCAGTGGAGACCATCACCTCCTTGCCGGACAAACTCCGGGAAACGCAGAACCTCTTCGACTCGACGGGTGGGCTGCACGCGGCGGCGCTCTTCAGTAGAGAGGGGAGCCTCATCGCACTCAGGGAGGACGTGGGTCGGCACAATGCGACAGACAAGCTCGTCGGGTGGGCGCTGCTCGAGGGGAAGCTGCCGCTCTCGGATCACATAGTAATGGTCAGCGGGCGCAGCAGCTTCGAGATCCTGCAAAAGTCCCTGACCGCCGGGGCGCCCATCGTATGCGCCATCTCAGCCCCGTCGAGCCTGGCCGTGGACGTGGCGCGTGAGTTCAACATGACCCTGATCGGCTTCCTGCGCGGCGAGCGGTTCAACGTCTACGCCGGAGAGGAACGGATAGACCTATAGCGGGCACGAAAAAGCCGGGCGTGCGAAACGCCCGGCCAGGAAATGTCGCTATCTACGAGAACAGGGCGACTACGCCCGTGAGCGTCTGGTAGACGCCCCACAGGAGCGGTATAAGGACCAGAACCCACAGCACGACGGCGAGGACCGTGCTGGAGGAGGTCTGGCCTCCGCTTCCCCGTGACTCTGATTCGCTCATGGAGATCCTCCTTCCCTAGGTTTCACTACCGGCGGGCCTGCCGGAGACGGAGGCTTCCCTCTCGCGGCCCTCTTCCCGCTCCATGTGGAACCGTGAGTCCACGGGCCGGACGAGCAGGTTGGCGACGAAGCCCACGATCAGCACGCCGACCATGATGAACAGGGAGAGGGTGTACAGATCCGCGCCGGTGCGTCCGGCGGCCGTCTGGTAGTCGGCGATGGCGTTGATGATGAGTGGACCGGCGACCCCGGCGGCCGACCACGCCGTCAGCAGCCTCCCGTGGATGGC
>JACCTS010000464.1 GCA_013812245.1 Rubrobacter sp. | reverse complement strand
CGCGCGGCAGCAGAGCAGGGAATCATGCTCATGCATGGCTGCAAGGAGGGCCAGTGCTCAGCCTGCAAATCGTTCGTGCTGGAAGGCGAGGACATCGAGCTCGGCAAGTACTCCACCTTCGCCCTGCCCGACTACGAGAAGGAGGAGGGCTTCACGCTGCTGTGCCGGGCGCATCCGTATGAGGACCTTACGATCGAGCTCCTCAACTACGACGAGGACATGATCCGCTCCGGGCTGCCGATCCGCGAGGCAGTCGCCGAGGTCGTCGCCAACGACAACGTCACCCACGACATGCGGCATCTCGTCCTGCGACTGGTCGAACCGACCGAGATCAACTTCTTCCCCGGCCAGTACGTCGACATCATCGTCCCCGGTACCGAAAAGACCAGGTCCTTCTCCATGGCCAACACGTCCAGCCGGGAGAGCGGCCAGCTCGAGTTCGTCATAAAGGTCTACCCGGACGGGTTGTTCTCGCATTTCCTGGATGCCGACGTATCGATCGGGGAGAAGCTCGACATCACCGGTCCGTTCGGAGTCTTCACGTTGCGGGAGGGTCAGGACTCCGACATCATCTTCGTCGGCGGCGGGGCCGGCATGGCGCCGATCCTGTCGCTGCTGCGATCGATGGCCGAGCGCGGGCTCCAACGGAAGGCCACCTTTTACTACGGCGCCCGGGGCGTGAAGGATCTGTGCTTCGAGAAGGAGCTTCGTGAACTCGAGGCGTCGCTGCCCGAGTTCAAGTACGTACCTGCGCTGTCCGAGCCGGCCGACGACGACGACTGGGACGGCGAAGTCGGCATGATCACTGACGTTCTCAAGCGCTTCGAGTCCAATCTCAAAGGCTTGAATGCGTACGTGTGTGGCCCGCCCCCGATGGTGGAGGCGGCGATGCCGCTGCTGGCAGAACTCGGAGTGCTCGAGAAGCACATCTACTACGACAAGTTCACCACCACTGGTGACCCAGACGAGTGAGGAGGGTGCGACGGAACGGAAGCCGGCCCGGCACTGGGCCGACCGGCGATGACATCGGCTGAACGAGGTGGAGGGAACTATGACGAGCACAGAAGAACGCAGCCTACCAAAACCAGTATTTACCGACGCTGAGGCCGGTGCCAAGGAATTCCCGGACTCGACCGCACGGAATTACAACTACTACACGCCGCAGAAGCGCAAGCAGACTCACTACGAAGACGTCACCGTCGAGGTTCAGCCCGACCCGCGGCATTACCTCGCACAGGGTTGGCTATACGGGTTTTCCGACGGCCGGGGTGGCTACCCGCTGGACTGGACGGCCCTCAAGGCATGGGGCGTGGACCGTGGTGACCCGGAGCGCGGCCCCGGATCGGGCGGGAAGGGCTACGACTGGCCGGCGCACGGCTGGCACGAGTTCCGTGACCCGAACGAGGAGTGGGAACTCACCCTCTACCGGTACAACTCCAACGTCGTCCGACAGCTCAACCAGAACGTCGATGCTGCCCGGCAGGCGAAGGCCTTCGAGCAGTGGAACCCGAACTGGGTGCGGTTCGTGGAGCGCAACGTCGGTGCCTGGATGCACGTCGACCACGGCCTCGGGCTGTACCTGTTTGCGAACGCCCAGCGTCGGGCACCCACGAACATGCACAACAACGCGATCTCGGTGAACAGCATGCACCGGATCCGGTCAGCGCAGGACCTTGCGCTGTACAACCTCACCCTCACCGAGGAGATCGACGGGTTCGACGGCGCGGCGCACCTCGAGGCGTGGAACGAGGACCCGGCCTGGCAGGGCGTTCGGGAGGTTTCCGAACAGCTGACCGGTATCGACGACTGGTGCGAGGCGATCTTCGCGGCGAACGTGGTGTTCGAGCCCCTTGTCGGCGAGCTGTTCCGCAGCCAGCTGGTGCAACAGGCTTCTCCGCGCAACGGCGACTACGTGACTCCCACCGTCGTCGGCGCCGAGGAGTACGACTACGCCGAGCGCGACCTGCGATACACCAGGGTGATGTTCGAACTGTTGACGAACGACAAGGAGTTCGCGGAGCAGAACAAGGCGCTCATGCAGCAATGGCTGTCGGTGTGGACGGCCAGGAGTATCACCGCCGCTCGTGCGCTGCAGCCGATATGGTCGCAGCCGGACGCGAAGCCGCCTCGCTTCGAGGACGGTCTGGACCGGGTGAAGAGCCGGTTCAGCGACATTCTGTCCGATCTGGGTCTCGAATCACCGAAGGAGTTGGCACAGTGACGACGTACCAGGTCAATGAAAGTCCCTTCAAGTCCGACAACACGGCTTCGAACAGGTGCGGGGTCACGCTGATGAACAATCAGGTCGGTGCCGTCGTCGCCAATGTGATGCGGACCAAGGAAAACGTGACGGTGATGCCGCTGCCATCCATGATCCGGGTCGACGCGGTCGGGCGCATGGACTTCGAGTACGACGAGATCTCCGAGGCGCTCGGCGAGGAGTCCGGCTATTTCGACGCCGCGGAGTTCGAGGAGAACATGTCCACACACTACGGGCGGATGATCCACCAGGACGACCGGACGATCATGTTCGCCAACCCGGAGGATGCGGCGGAGTACATCGGATTCGACCTGACCGCCCGCTAAAGCCCTACAGAGAAGCACTCGAGCCAGCCCTCTAGGAGGACATTGTGTACGAGAAAGACGGCGAGAAGTACTTTGTGGTGGACAGCCACATGCACCACTGGGACGCCTCCCCCGAGAACTGGGTTGCCGGCGCCGAGCAGTATGCCAAGGGCTGGATCGAGTGCTTCCACGCTTATCAGAGTCTCGCGCCCGCGGAGACACATTGGACCATCGAGCACTTCCAGAAGGCTTCCGAAGAAGACTTGATGAAGAACGTCTTCGAGGACGGGTACGTCGACGTGGCGATCTTCCAGTCGACGTACCTGAAGGAGTGGTACACGACGGGCTTCAACACCACCGAGCGCAATGCGGCCCTGGCCGAGAAGCACCCCGGCAAGTTCATCGTCAACGGCCGCTGGGACCCGCGCGAAGGCGACGCCGGGATGAAGCAGCTGGAGGCCGATGTCGAGCGCTACGGCCTCAAGGGCGTCAAGATGTACACCGCCGAATGGCGGCAGGGCTCCCGGGGCTGGACGCTCAAGGATCCTGAGGCCTACCGGTTCCTGGAGAAGAGCCAGGAGCTCGGGATCAAGAATGTTCACGTCCACAAGGGCCCGACGATCTGGCCGTTGGACAAGGACGCGTTCGACGTCTCCGACATCGACCACGCGGCGACGGACTTCCCCAACCTGAACTTCATCGTTGAGCACGTCGGACTGCCGCGGATCGAGGACTTCTGCTTCATGGCGACGCAGGAACCGAACGTGTACGCGGGGCTCTCGGTCGTCATCGGTGGGCTCATGCACGCCCGGCCCAAGTTCTTCGCCAAGGTGATGGGCGAGCTGCTGTTCTGGGTCGGCGAGGACAAGATGACCTTCGGCAGCGACTACAGCATCTGGGAACCGAAGTGGCAGATCGAGGGCCTGGTGGACTGGGACTACCCCAGCGACGAGTTCTCGGACTACCCGCGGGTCAACGTCGCCACCAAGAAGAAGATCCTGGGCCTGAACGCGGCGAAGCTCTATGGCATCGAGGTTCCGGCCGAGTGCCAACTGCCGGCCGAGGACACCGGCGAGCCGGCCGCACAGGACGACGCGGTACTGGTTGGGCCGTGAGACCTGCGGCGACCGCCGCAGCCTCTCGCGTCCTGGTCGCATTGGATTCCGTGCGCGACCCCGAGCTGGACGAGTCGATCACCTCGTTGGGTTTCGTAGCGTCGTGCACGGTCTCCGATGACGGCGTGGCGCAGGTGCGACTGCAGCTTCCGACCTACTTCTGCGCGCCCAACTTCGCGTTTCTGATGGTCGCTGACGCGTACGACGCGGTCAGCGCGGTCAGCGGTGTGAGCCGTGCGGAGATTGTGCTGGAGGATCACTTCGCCTCCGCCGAGATCAACGGTGGGGTGGCCGCACGGGCCGGCTTCGTCCAGTCCTTCGACGGGGAGGCGGTCGACGAGCTGGAGGGCTTGCGGGCCGACTTCGTCCGCAAAGCGGTCTGGGCCGGAACGGATCGGGTCTG
>JACCTS010000439.1 GCA_013812245.1 Rubrobacter sp. | reverse complement strand
GTCCTTCCGCGCGTCCACGCGCCTACGTCCCCGTCGGGGGACATCTTCTCCAACACTTCGCTACCCCTACCTCCGGGCGTGTGGCCCTTCCCGCAGAGCATGACCATGCTCACACCGTCCTAGATAGGTGCACAGAATGATTGAACAGTCGATCGTTCACCTGCTGCACGCTGGTAAAGGATATAGACCGGCCTGTGTTCATTTATCTTGTGCATCTATCTAGCTCAGCTCCTTGTCTGGGTTGAGGAGGATGGGGCCCAGGCTATCCATGGCCAGGAGACCCCCGACCAGCAACCCCTGAAGGGCTTCGGGCGGGCCTGTCGGGAGATCAGTGCAACGGCGGACACCACGCCACGGGGTGATCCGGTAAGCGCGGGGGAAGGCCTGGTGCTGGCTGGGTCGCCCGGCTTCGACTGCTGAGTCGCCTAACAAGTCGGTTGACTTACGACGTGGCCATGTGCTGTACTCCGGGCAACGGCCGATCTACAAAGGAGAGGAAAATGCGCCGAGTGTTCATGTCTACCCAGGAGGTAATCGCCACCTACTTAGAGGACATGACGCTCTATGAGCACTTTGAACTTGGGGATTTTGGCGCATGTAGACGCCGGTAAGACGACCCTGACCGAGCGGCTGCTCCACGCCGCCGGTCTCATCGACGAGATCGGCAACGTCGATGACGGAAGTACCCAAACCGATACCCTAACGCTAGAACGGCAACGTGGCATCACGATCAAGTCCGCCGTCGTCTCCTTTGTCGTGGGCGACGTGACGATCAACCTGATAGACACCCCTGGCCACCCTGATTTCATCGCAGAGGTAGAGCGGGTGCTAAGTGTTCTCGACGGCGCCGTGCTGGTGGTCTCCGCGGTGGAGGGCGTGCAGGCACAGACCCGCGTGTTGATGAGGACGCTGCATCGGCTGAACATTCCGACCCTGATCTTCGTGAACAAGATCGACCGCGGCGGCGCGCAATACGAGAGCTTGCTGCGGAGCATCGCCGAGAGACTGACGCCGGCGATCATCCCGATGGGATCGGCCAGCGGGCTTGGCACCCGCGGCGCCCTGTATACGCCTCACACCGCTTCCGACCCTGACTTTACCTCCAGGTTGGTCGATCTACTCGCCGACCACGACGATACCTTTCTTGCCGCCTACGTCGACGACGAGGCGAAGGTCTCGTACGGACGGCTGCGCGGCGAACTTGCGGCGCAGACCAAACAGGATCTCGTGCATCCGGTGTTCTTCGGCTCGGCAGTTACGGGGGCTGGCGTAGATGAGCTTATCTCGGGCATCACAGAGCTGCTGCCTGCGGCCGAAGGCGATGCTGATGTCCCGGTGTCGGGCACCGTTTTCAAGGTCGAACGCGGTCGGGCCGGAGAGAAGATCGCGTACGTCCGTATGTTCTCTGGAACAGTACGAACGCGGGATCGGCTGCGAATTCGTCGGGATGAGGAGGCGAAGGTCACCGCGATAAGCGTTTTCGACCGCGGCTCGGACGTGCAGCGAGACTCGGTCGCAGCGGGGCAGATTGCAATGCTCTGGGGTCTCGGCGAGATCCGGATCGGCGACGCGATAGGTCCCAAGGGAACGGCGTCAGAGCGCCACTACTTCGCGCCGCCGTCACTGGAAACGGTCGTCGTTCCTTCCAGCCCCGCCGACAAAGGCGCGTTGCACGTAGCGCTTACGCAGTTAGCCGACCAGGACCCACTGATCGACCTGCGACAGGACGATATTCGCCAGGAACTATACGTCTCGCTCTACGGTGAGGTGCAGAAAGAGGTCATCCAGGCAACGCTGGCGGACGACTTCGACCTCGACGTCACGTTCCGCGAGACGACGACGATCTGCATCGAACGGCCCGTTGGCACGGGCGCAGCCGTCGAGATAATAGACAAGGAGCCAAATCCGTTTCTCGGAACCGTCGGGCTGCGCGTCGAGCCGGCTCAGGTCGACACGGGCGTGGAGTTCCGCCTGGCGAGCGAGGTGCTCGGGACGATGCCGCTCGCGTTCTTCAACGCGGTCGAGGACACCGTGAAAGAGACGCTGCACCAGGGGCTCTACGGATGGCAGGTCACCGACTGCAGGGTCACTATGACGCATTCCGGCTACTGGCCGCGGCAGAGCCACGCCCATCAAGGCTTCAACAAGAGCATGTCGAGCACGGGTGCGGATTTCCGTAGCCTGACGCCACTCGTCTTGATGAGCGCGCTTGAGCGGGCCGGCACCAGGGTGTATGAGCCGATGCACCGTTTCCACCTCGAGATCCCGGCAGACACGTTCGGGGCGACAGTACCCGAGCTGGCACGGCTGAGGGCTGTTCCGCAAACACAGGAGATGCGGGGTTCGTCGTACGTGCTCGAGGGTGAGGTTCCGGCGGCCAGCGTCCACGAGCTGCAGCAACAACTGCCGGCGCTGACCCGAGGCGAAGGCGTGCTGGAATGTGCCTTCGACCGCTACCGCTACCAGCAGGTCGGTGGCAAGATCCCGACCCGGCCGCGGACGGACCACAATCCACTCGACCGCAAGGAATACCTGCTGCACGTCATGCGGCGGGTCTAGCGCGATGGGAGATGCTCTTGACGATAGGTAAGATGCACGCGGGCGAGGTACACACTGACGTATCCCTCGTGCGCCGGTTGCTCGCTACGCAGTTCCCGCGGTGGGCAGATCTGCCGATCAGTGCACTTCAATCGACGGGGACGGTGAACGCTATCTACCGGCTTGGCGGCCACCTATATGCGCGACTGCCGCGAGTGCAGAAGTGGTCAGAGGACCTGGACAAGGAGTGGCACTGGCTCCTGAAGCTCGCTCCACGTCTGTCGCTGCGGGTCCCCGAGCCGGTTGGGAAGGGCCACCCCTCGAGCTCGTACCCCTTCTCTTGGGCGATCT
>JACCTS010000425.1 GCA_013812245.1 Rubrobacter sp. | reverse complement strand
CGCCGAGGGCCAGCAGGTTGATGGCCGTGCCGGAGATGATCTGGTCAGCCTCGAAGGTCACGCACATGAGAGCGTGGATCAGGGCGAACAGAAGGCCGGCCCCCATAGCCGTGAAGAGGCCGACGAGCGCGCTCCCGCTAAGGCTCGCGCCGACCACGCCGGCGAAGGCGGAGATCAGCATGAGCCCCTCCAGGCCGATGTTCACGACCCCCGCCCGCTCGCTGAAGAGGCCGCCGAGGGCGGCGAAGACCAGCGGCGTGGCGCCGCGGATGGTGGACTGCAGGATGGGGCCTATGCTGCCGAGTAAGTCCTGCACCGCTATCCGAGCCCCTTCTCCAGGCGGGTTCCCGTGGCGAGATCCCTGGCACGCTTGCCGATTATCAGCTCGACCAGCTTGTTGGCGGTGACGAACAGCAGGATCACCGCGAGCAGGACGTTCGCCAGTTGCAGGGGCACGTTGGTGGCGAACTGCATCTCCTGGGCGCCAGAGAAGAGGGCTCCGAAGATCAGCGCGCCGAACACGACGCCGACAGGATGGTTACGACCGAGCAGGGCGACCCCGATACCATTGAACCCCAGGTTGGAGACCCAGGGCACGTCCATGTTGCCGTAGACGCCCAGGATCTCGACGCCGCCGCCGAGGCCCGCCAGGGAGCCGCCGATGGCGAGCGCCAGTATCGTGTTCAACCCGAGCTTCATGCCCGCGTAGTTCGCCGCCCCCGGAGAGAGGCCGACGGCCCGGAGCTCGAACCCTCGCCGCGTCCGCCACAGGAGCAAATAGACCGCCACAACCGCGAGGAGGGCGACGAGGATGCCGTAGTTCGCCCGCCCAAGCGCGGTCGTGATGATCGGGATGCGGACCGCGTAGTCTATGGACTCCGTGCCGGGGATGGGGCCTGGCTGGCGCAACGGGTACTGAGCGAAGTAGTACGCCAGGTTGATGGCGACGTAGTTCAGCATGATCGTAGTGATCACCTCGTGCGCTCCGAAGCGAACCTTGAGTATCCCCGGGATAGAGCCCCATATGAAGCCCGTGATCAGGCACGCTACAAGGGTTATGGGTATCGCGATGAGTCCCAGGAACCCCAGCGACACCCCGAGCCAGGCCGCTGTCACAGCCCCGATATACAGCTGTCCCTCGCCACCGATGTTGAATAGCCCGGCCCGGAAGGCCACGGCCACGGCGAGACCGGTGAAGATCAGGGGCGTGGTGTAGAGCAGGGTCCGGCCGATGCCGGCCGCAGACCCGAACGCCCCTTGCAGGAGCGCGACGTACGCTGCAAGGGGATTGTTTCCAGTCGCCAGCACGATCACCGCCCCGATGGCGAAAGCGAGGAGGATGGAGATCAGGGGGAACACCAGCGCCCCGGCCGCATTTACAAGCATTCGCCGGAGATCGCCCCTCTCCTCCTGCGGACGCTCCTCACTCACGAGCCCGTCTCGTCTCGTCCGGCCATCAGGAGACCGAGCTGCTCGTCGGTGGCGTCGGGTCCGACCTCACCGACTATCCTGCCCGCGTAGATGACGACGATGCGGTCGGAAAGCGAGCGTATCTCATCCAGCTCCAGCGAGATGAGCAGGATGGCCTTGCCCTCCGAGCGCTGCGCGAGGAGCTGACGGTGGATGAACTCTATGGCCCCCACGTCAACCCCGCGGGTCGGCTGGGAGGCGATGATCACCCCCGGGTCGCCGGAGAGTTCGCGGGCCAGGACGGCTTTCTGCTGGTTGCCTCCGGAGAGCGAGCCCGCCCTGGCGTCCGGGTCCGGAGGTCGCACGTCGTAGTCACGTAAGGTCGTGGCGGCGCGGCGGCGCATTACTCTGGGGAAGATCCAACCCCACTTCGAGTATGGCGCCTCGTCGTAGGTCTTGAGGGCGTTGTTCTCGTACAACGCGAAGTCCTGCACCAGACCCTTGCCCCCCCGGTCCTCCGGCACGTAGGCGAGCCCCCGCCGCTGGCGCGCGTCAGCCCCCAGTGAGGTCACGTCCTCACTATCCAGGTACACCGTGCCCTCCTCCACGGGGCGTGTACCGGCCAGGGCCTCGGCCAGCTCCGTCTGACCGTTTCCATCCACGCCCGCGACGCCCAGTATCTCGCCGGAGCGCACAGAGAGGTCCACGCCGTCCACCGCCTTCGTGCCGGTGCCCGAAAGCACGACCAGTCCTTCGGCGGCCAGGCGCGTTTCGTCGCCCGCTTCCGTTTCGTCCTTCTCTACCCTGAGTAAGACCTCGCGGCCGACCATCAGCCGGGCGAGATCGCCCTCGTTCGTCTTCGCGGCGTTGACGGTGTCAACTACCTTGCCATCGCGGATGATGGTGATCTCATCTCCAACCCCCAGAAGCTCGCCGAGCTTGTGGGTGATCAGGAT
>JACCTS010000420.1 GCA_013812245.1 Rubrobacter sp. | reverse complement strand
TGTATTCTCGCACCCACGCTGGCTCCGGCTCCTGCATCAGGCGTGGTGGGTCCCACTCCTGATCCTGCCCCGGACCGAGGGAGAGCCCATCTCCGCGAGCATAGTCCACGAAGGGGATGGTGAACATACCGGCCTGTCCCGTAGAGGGCTGGTCTAGAGAATACTGGCGTAGCCTCTTTCGCCAGAAATCGTGAATGGCGCGGGTAGCTTTCGACAGCGGGCCAGGGAGCCGGATGGGCAACTCCGTCAGGTACTCGCCGGACGAGTAGAAGCTGGCGTGGGAGCCCGCGCCCACGTAGACCATCGGGTGTTCCCCGACCTTGCCCACCTCCGGGTCGTCCCAACGGCGGCGGAGGTTGTCCCCCGTGTATTCGTGGGACGCATAGGCCACCCACTCCGGGATGAATTCTCCCGGTTCGGGCTCGGAGAGGAAGACCATCACCTTCTCCCAGTCGGCCTCGTGGTCGTTGGCGCCGAAGAACCCGGAGCGCCAGTCGTTAAAGGTGTAGAAGAGCCAGTACTGGAGTACTATCCAGCCGTTGTGACGCAATACCCTGCCGTGGTAGACGTAGTGCTCACCCTCGTCCATGATCCTGCCGTAGGCTATCGAACCGGCGGCGGTGGATTCCCCTGGCACGCGGCCCCGGGCCAGGAGGGCTATCTCGTAGAGGGCGTCCGCGAAACGCGAGGTGTATCCGACGCGGGCCAGGCGGCCCTTGCCGGTGCTGAAGATCTTCTTGGTTTTGTCGTCTTCTTCCGTCAGGCGCCGTCTGCGCTGGAGTTCCTCACGAGCCCCCCGCGAATACACTTCCCTGAAGCTCTTGGGATCTGTGAACCGCAGATAATGCACGGCCCCGAACTCGTCTAGAGGCTGCTGAGCCAGGTTATCCAGGCTTAGGTCGCCCCGCGGGACCACGCAGACGGGCTCCTCGTTGCCCCTCTGCACCCACAGGCTACAGGCCCGCACGTAGGGAGCCACGTCCAGCGGATAGAACTGCTCGCCCCGCGTGAAGCGTAGAACGGGCTCGAAGCGCCGGAGGAGGGCCTCGGCGGCCTCGGGGCTCATCTTCTCTCCGGTCATCCGCGTCTGCCCCTGCCGATTGCGGTCTGGCCGGAATGAAACAGCGACCGCACGGTGCGGGAATTGAGGTAGAAGATCATCACTATGCTGGAGACCATGACGGGGTATACATAGGCGGGCGTACCCTCACCGGAGTAGATCCACAGGCAGACCGCCAGGCACAGTCCCTGGGAGATCGCCGCGAGGAGCCACCCTCTGCGGGCCAGGATCACCAGGCTCAGCGCCGCGAGGAACGCGAGCACGATGGTCGGGATAAAGAAGAGCGAGATGACATCGTTGGTGGTCTGCTGGAGGTTTGCCGTGACTTTACCGTTCTGGGCCAGCAAGCTGAGATCCAGGAGCTCCAAGGCAACGAAAGCAGCCAGACCCACCGCCTGCAGGATTAGCAGCAGGCCGGTCAGGCGCGCCGGCCTGTAGCGGGCCTTCTGGACGCGCTCGAAACCCAACTGCCTGTCTGGTTCGTTCTCGCGGGTAGCCGAGTCCACCATACCGTCTCTCCCTCCGCACCTTCCGCGGAACCTGCGGAAACATGAATTGTAGACCAAGCGCGAACCACGATAAACCGCTTGGCGAATGGCGAAGATCGAGAAATCGGTAAACTCGAGCAGGGACGCCGACGAAGCGCGGGCTTACGTCTCCGGCCACGCCAACGACACCGCGTGGCGCGAGGGGGTGATCGAGATGACCCATGCTCCGCCAGGTCCCGCCCGTCCCGGTACCCGGATGCACGAGGTTCTGAGGTTTATGGGCTCCACCTACGTCACCGACTCGGGCATCAAGGAGGTTCGGGCCGCTATCTCAGGTACGAGGTCGGCAACGCTTCAGGGACCATCGCCGGATACAGGAGGGTGGAAGAGGTCTCCGGTGGCTCCCGCTTCGTCGAGGGTAGGGATGTTCGTTTCAGGGACGCCATGAAGTTGCTCGAGCGTCCCCTCGGGATGCTCTGTACGCCCGGACCATGGAGCGCGACGTTCGGGGGTTACGAAGCGTGCTGAAGCCGGATGTTGGCTCCGGGTCCGCGCTGGCCTAATCTCTCTGATCGTTTCCCGCGTCCAGCAGCGACCGCCGCAGTTCCCGTATCTCGTTCCTCAGGCCGGGGATTTCCTCGTCGGTCAGGGATCCCAGACCCTTCTCGATACGATCTAGCCGCTCTTCGTACCCGGAGTCTCCCGGTTCCCGGTCGTCCCGGTTCTCCAGCATCTCGCGCAGGCGTTCGGTGGACTGCGTGTAGAGATCCCCGCCTGGCGCCTGCCGGATCAGGCGTTCGATCCCGGTCCTGAAAAACAGGCCGAAGACCGCAACCACGAGAAGCGCGCTGCCGAAGCTTGCGACCATCTCTATCAGCACCTCCCGCAGCACGACTTCCGTACCGAACAGACGGGACACCCCGACGATGACGGCCCCAATGACGGCGAGAGCTACGATGCCCGGAACGGAGATAAGCCTGGAAAGGTTCGAAGGTCGGGGATCTTCGCCGGACATGTCGCTCCTTTCCAGGGTCTATTCGCAGCCCGCCGGACCGGATACTCCGGGCAGGTGCGCGGCGAATCTTTAATGGGTAATGTTCCCAAGCAATCTATACTCACCGAGTTACTCTTCTCCGCGTTTGCGGTTTTCCTCCGCAATTCTCCGATTGGTTTCTTCTCTCTCGGCTCTATCCCATTCATTCCTGACACTCTCATCTACTTCGTCAACCAAGATTTGGTATCTGTCGTGCAACTCTTCGGTGTCTTCGTGGATGTTCAGCTTTTCGCTCCGATGCACCGGACGGTCTGCTTCGTATGCTGCACGATCTTCGTAAACTTGTACGTAAGCGGAGAAATCCCAGAACTGGTCGTCATCTGTCGGGTCTAGGTTATCGAGTTCGAGCATGACTCCGTAGAGCGCCCAATCTACGGCTACACGCGCTATCTCCATTACTTTCTTCTTGCCTGTATAGTCAAGCGAGTGAAACCACTCGTGGCGGGCAACATCCGCCGGTAGAGGACCGCGGCCAGGGGGTCCTTCTTCGAGCACTTGCCGAAGAGCGCGTAGGGTGTCATTCCGGTTGGCTACGGCCCTACGAGCAAAGAGATCGGCCGGATCGTCGCTATGAGGGTTTGCTTTGTAGAGATCTCTGTTCAATTGCTCATCCGAAGATCGAAAGCGGCAGGTAGGAGGAGACGATCCAGTTCGGGGCGTCTACGATCTCGGAGATCTTGAGGTCAACGGCGAGGCTCGCCAGCACGTACGCCTCCACCGGCTCTATGCCGTAGGTGGTGCTTATGTGCTCGACCATCGCCCGCAGCGAGTCCTTCGCGGCCTCCATGAGGTCGGGGTTGACGCCCATCGTGGCGTACCAGCCCGCGCCCTCGGATTTCGGCGTCAGCGGGCCTGGAGTCTGGAACTGCGGGGCGGGGATGGTCTTGCCCTTGATCAGGTTGAAGCGCAACGAGGCGTACATCGGGCACTCGATGCCGGTGACGCAGACCTCGCCGTCGCCCTGGGCCGCATGGGCGTCGCCGCAGGAGAAGAGCGCGCCGGGTACCTCCACCGGCAGGCGCAGTACGGTACCTTTGGTGAGGTGTCGGGTGTCCATGTTCCCCCCGAACGGTCCCGGCGGCATGATGACGGGTTTGTCCGGGCCGGTCTGGCTCACCCCCATCGTCCCGAAGAACGGCTCTATGGGAACGGCGATGTCGTCTTTGAAGAGGGTGTAGTCACCGTTCGAGAGGTCGAACGTCTTCAGGTAGGCATCGGGGAAGTCGTCGGCGAGCAGCCCGAAACCCGGGATGACGGCGGCCCAGCCCCAGCCCTCGGTGTGGATGTCGAGGATCTCTACCTCCAGGGTGTCGCCGGGCTCTGCGTCCTCCATCGCCACGGGCCCGGCCAGCGGGTACAGGCGATCCCAGTCCAGGTCTGCTAGCACCTCCGTGGTGGAGTCAGGTGTGATCTGACCGTCCGACACCTCCCTGGTGTGGTAGACGACGGTGTCGCCTGGGGCAACGGTGACGACGGGCTCCAGTTCGTTGTCCCACAGAAAGTGGACCTTATCCTCGGGGAAGTAATGCGTCTTCGCCATTGCCATTGCCCTCCGTGTCTGCTCGCTGGTCCTTCGGCAAACTTTCTCAGGAGCCCGCGCCCGTTGCAAGCCTGGGAAGTTCCTCACATCGCGGGTCGTCGCTTCACGCTAGACTTCGTGATCAACATAGCGAGGAGGATCGGCGTGAAGATATCGGGCATCCCAAACTACCGCGATCTGGACCTGAGCGGCGAGTCCCGCGCCGCCGCGAGGCGCATGGAGGACCGCGCCGTGGCCCCGGCCTCGCGGGCCATGTTCGAAGACCTCGTGGCTCCGCTGCTCGACACGCCTTCCGGCCCGCCTTCCACAATACTCGAAGTGGGATGTGGCTCCGCCGCCCTCTCCCGGCGCGTCGCCCGGCGGTTGCCCGGCGCGACCGTCTACGCCTCGGACAAGAGCGAGGGCATGCTCGCCGCCGCCAGAGAGTTCGCCGAGGCGGAGCGCGGGGAAGGCGGGGCAGGAGGCGAACTCGTACTCGGCCGGTGGGATGTGGGCGATCCGGCGGCATTTCCTTTCGATCGGGATCGGTTCGACGTGATCCTCTCCTCGGTCATGGCGCCGTATCTGGATGACGAGGCGACCGTGTCGCTTGTCGAGGATCTCGCCTCGCGCCTGGCTTCGGGCGGGATACTGGCTTTTATCGAGCAGGACCTTACCACCGACACCGTCAACTTTCCCGACTTCGACCTGCTGCGCCGCGTCTACGCCAGGGACGAGCGCGACCTCAAGAGGATGGTGGCCCTCGGCCTGCGTCCCATCCTGCGCGAAGCCGGTCTGCGGTTGCTGCCCCGGAGATCGTTCCTCTGGACAGACGACGAGTACCTGCCGTACACCCGCGACCTGCTCGACCGCATCGGCGCTGACGCCCAGAAAGCGGATCGCATCACCACTGCCGAACGCGGGCGCTGGACGGAGACGCTGGAGTCCCTGGCCGCAGCCGGAGACTTCTACTACGGCATCGTCTATCATCGCATCGCTGGTCAGGCCCCATCGTAGGCTTCGGAAACGTCGGAGCCCGAACGGCTACTGTGCGGCTGGACGCACTATGACGAACGCGCGACGGAAGCCGGCGATCTCGACCTCCGAGCCGGGCTCCAGTGGCGGTGCGTCCGGGTCTTCCGGTAGCGCCCGCCACAGCTCTCCATGCACGAAGACCATACCGCTCGAGGAACCGGAGACGGCGCGGCGTACCGTGCCGACCTCCCCGATCATGCCCTCCCGGCCCGTGATGGCCTGCCACCGGCGGGTCCTGAAGATCGCTAGCAGGGCTCCGGCTCCCAGAATCACCGCCAGGAACAGCGAAATTACCAGCGCGTAGAGAGGGATTCCGAAACGCTCCCTGAAGGTCGGGGGCTTTTGCACGAGCGTCGCGTCCGCTGTCCGTAGGGTCAGGCCCTTGGGCTCCACGGTCGCGCCGTCGGCCGCATCCAGGACGGAGTTCAGATCCGGCTCGACGTATTCGACCACTCCTTTCCGCCGAGCGTCCGAAGCGTCCAGCGCCTCAGCTTCCCGAACGGCGCCTTCGGCCCACTCCTCGTTGCGGTCGTGCGCCTGCGCGAGCCCGGTGATGAAGGCCACCGCGTCGTTGGTGACTTTCTCGCCCATGTCACCGGGGATGTTCTGCCCGAAAGCATCCACCGGGGTCGCCGCCCCGAGCCGGGTCTGCGGGGCCATCGCCGCCACGTCGCTCCCCATCATGATGAACGTGCCCGCGCTCGCAGCCCGCGCTCCCTGCGGGGTCACGTACGTGATGACCGGAATATCTTCCGCGCCGCTTATGTCCTCGACTATCTCCTGCGTCGAGTCCAGCCGCCCCCCGGGGGTGTCCAGCGTCAC
>JACCTS010000393.1 GCA_013812245.1 Rubrobacter sp. | reverse complement strand
CGCCCCCGACGAGAGTCGGGGGCGTCGGGCTTTCTACTGGCTCTGCAGGTGGCTAAACCATCAGGAGCACGGGATTCTCCAGAACGCGCTTGACCTCGGCCATGTACAGGGCGCCATCGCGTCCGTTGGCGATGCGGTGATCTGCGGAGAGGGTGAGCTTCATCATGCTTGCCGGAACTACCTCATCGTTTTCGTCGTAGGCCGGGTGTCTGGCGATGCTGCTGACGGCGATGATGGCCGCCTGCGGCGGGTTGACGATGGCGGTGAAGCTCTCGATGCCGAACATGCCCATGTTGGAGACGGTGATGGTCCCGCCCTGGTACTCGTCCGGCTGGAGCTTGCCGTCGCGGGCGCGGGCGGCGAGATCCTTGGATTCGCGGGAGATCGCCGCTAGGCCCTTGCTGGCTATGTCCCGGATCACCGGGGTTATGAGACCGGCGTCGAGGGCCACGGCCATCGCCATGTCCACCTTGTCGTGCAGCTCAAAACCCTGGGTGGTCTGGATGGCGTTGAGGTTCGGGTAGCTTCTCAGGGCCACCGCGCACGCCTTCATCACGAAGTCGTTGACGGAGAGCTTGAGATCCTCCGCCTCCAGTTGCTCGTTGAGCTGCTTCCTCAGGGCCATCGTCTCGTTCATCCTGACCTCGACGGTGGCGTAGAAGTGCGGGATGTGCTGCTTGGCCTCCGTCATCCGCTCGCCGATGACGCGCTGCATCCGGGTCGGCTCCACGAGCTCGGTGTCCGGTCCCTCCACGGGCTCCGGCAGACGGGCTGGCTGCAAACCAACTTGCGGCGCCTGCTGCGGTTCCTCTGCCGCTGCGGGAGCTTCGGCCTCACCGGCCTGCCCGTCGGCCTGCCCGTCGCCCCGCTCCATCGCGGCCCGCACGTCCCGCTCGACGATGCGGCCCTGCGGCCCGGAGCCCTCCACCTTCGAGAGATCCAGTTCGTTCTCCGCCGCGAGGCGCTTCACGATGGGCGAGGCCCTGAAGTGTCCGTCGGCCCGGCCATCTGCCTGTCCGCCGGCCTCCGCCGCGCCTGCTTCTTCCTCGTCTCCTTCCTGCTCTTCATCCTGCTCGGCGGTGGCGGTGGCGGCTTCGCCGCCCGATTCGTCTCCGCCTTCTTCGGCTTCGGCCTCCCCGCCGCTCTCCTGGCGCTCGGGGACCTCTTCGCCCTCGCCCTGGATAAAGGCGATGGCGCCGCCGACGGGGATGTCGTCGCCCTCCTGGGCGATGATCTGGGCGAACGTGCCGGAGTCTTCGGCCTCTATCTCCATGGAAGCCTTGTCCGTCTCGATCTCGGCTATCGGGTCACCCTCGGAGACCTCATCGCCCTCGCTCACGAGCCACTTGAGGAGGGTGCCCTCCTCCATCGCGTCGCCCATCTTGGGCATGAAAACTTCCGGCACCTTACTTCTCCTCCATGTAAAGAACGCGCCTCGCGGCGTTCGCCACCTGCTTGTCGCTCGGGAAAGCCGCCAGCTCCAAATTACGGGCATACGGCGCGGGAACCTCGGCCCCGCTCACCCGCTCAACCGGAGCGTCTAGATAATCGAACGCCCTGTCCTGGATGATCGCAGCCACCTCGCTCGCCACACCGAACCACCGCCACTGCTCCTGCACCGCCACCGCCCGGTGCGTCTTCTCCACCGAAGCCACGATGGCGTCCTCGTCGAACGGGCGTATCGAACGCAGGTCGATGACCTCGGCGCTCACGCCGTCCTCTTCCTCCAAAGTATCGGCGACCCGCAGGCACAGGTTGACCTGCCGACCGTAGGCGATTAGCGTCACGTCGTCGCCCTCGCAGGCTATCCTGGCCTTGCCGAAGGGTACGGCGTTGTCGCCGTCCTCCACCTCGCCCTTCGTGCCGTACAGGGCGCCGGCTTCAAGGAAGATCACGGGGTTCGGATCCCTGACGGCGGTGATCATCATGCCCTTTACATCGTTGGGGGTGACGGGGGCGACAACCTTGAGGCCGGGAAAGTGGCCGTAGAAGTTCTCCAGCGAGTGGGTGTGCTGGGCTGAGAGCTGGACGCCGCCGCCGTTGGGTCCGCGTATCACCAGCGGAATCTGTACCTGCCCGCCTGAGAAGTAGCGCAGTTTGGCGGCGTGCTGGATGATCTGGTCCGCCGCAAGGAACGAGAAGTTCCAGGTCATCATCTCGACGATGGGCCGCATCCCCATCATCGCCATCCCGACGGCAGCCCCCGTGAACCCGTTCTCCGAGATGGGGGTGTCCATGACCCTCTTCGGGCCCCAGTCGTCTATGAGGCCGTCGGTGATGAGGTGGGTGCCGCCGTAGACGCCGATGTCTTCGCCCATCAGGATGACGTTCTCGTCACGCTCCATCTCCTGGACCATGGCCTCCCGAAGGGCCTCGCGGTAAGTCTTCGTCTCCGCCACGGTCTTACGCCTCCCCCGTATACTCGTCTTCGCCCGAATAGACGTCGGTGTATAGTTCTTCGATGGGCGGCTGCTCGCTCTCGTCGGCGAACTTCACGGCCTCGTCGATGAGCTCCTTGGCCTCGCCCTTGATCTCCTCCAGCTTCTCTTCATCGGCCGCGTCGGAATCCAGCAGCTTGTTCTCCAGGATGCCGATGGGGTCACGCTGGCGCCACTCTTCGATCTCCTCCTTGGAGCGGTACTTCTCGAAGAAGTCGGCGGCGCCGTGGGGCGCGGTGCGGTAGGTAAGCGCCTCGACGGCGTAGGGTTTACCTGTCTCGCGCACCTGTTCGGTGAGACGCTCGGCGGCCTCCAGGACGGCCTCGATGTCCATGCCGTCCACCTTCTCGTGTTCGATACCGTAGGCGTCGAACTTGGCCGCAAGGTCCGTCATCGCCGTCGTGCGCTCGACGGAGGTGCCCATCCCGTACTGGTTGTTCTCGACGATGAACAGGCACGGGCACTGGCCGTCCTTTCCCCACAGCCCGGCCAGGTTGGCGGCCTCGTGGAAGGCGCCCTGGCTCATGGCGCCGTCACCCAGGAAGAGCTGGCAGATGTTCTCCGTCTCGTGGTACTTGAGCGCGTAGGCTATGCCCACGCCGATGGGGATGTGCCCGCCGACGATACCGTATCCGCCCATCATGCCGCGCTCGACGTCGAAGAGGTGCATAGATCCGCCCTTGCCCTTGACGATGCCGCTCCCGCGCCCGTATAGCTCGGCCATCACGTTCTTCGGGTCGCTGCCCAGGAGCAGCGCGTGCGGGTGGTCCCGGTAGGCGGTTATGACCCTGTCGCCTTCCTTGAAAGAATCCAGGAAGCCGACGGCCACCGCCTCCTGTCCCGTATATACGTGGAGGTAGCCCCCGATCTTACCCTGACGGAATCCCCTCTGGCACGCCTCCTCGAACCTTCGGATCGTGACCATCTCGCGGTACAGATCGACTAGTCGATCCGCACTGGTGGCTACCGATCCCTCTCCACGGGCCTCTGCGCCCCCGTTCTCGCCGTTACCGTTCTCTGCCGGCATCCGCCGCCCCTTCCCTATCCAGGTACCAAACCTGCGAGAAGAATACCAAACTCCCGGCCTTTGCCCCGCAGGCTCAACCCTTCTTAACCACCGGATTTCACACTCCTATGTATACCCGAAAGCCGACGTTTCTCTAACGCGCTCCGTTCGACTCGCCGGCATTCTCCCCGAAGGACAGCACGGGCGTCTACCCTGACCTCCGGAGCGCCCTCCGCTCCTCTTCGGTTTCGTGGTCGTAGAGGACCGGCACCGCCCTACTCGGGAAAGCCTTGCGCTAATCGAAGGTATCGAGTTCCTGGCACCAGTCCATGTCCTGCTCCACAGCACACTCCCAGAATGACGCTCCAGGGAGTAATGCGCCGCAGACAGAACCTGAACAGTCTGAAAGTATTCTTTTTTCACCCAATCGTTTCTAGCCCTAATCGGGCTGCCCGGAGAGCCCGCGCCCTGTGTGAATCCAAGCTTTTCTCCTCCTCCATTTCCGCGTAGGTCCGGTTCTCGCCCTCGGGGACGAAGATGGGGTCGAAGCCGAACCCGCCCTCGCCGCGGGACTCGCGGGAGATCTCACCTTCCACGACGCCCCGGAAAACCCGGACGGAGCCCGAAGCATCCGTGACGGCCACGACGCAGACTGCCAGGGCGGAGCGGTTTTCCTCGGCGGCGAGCATCTTCAGCAGGCCCGCGTTGCCGACGCTTTTCATCAGCCATCGGGTGAGCGGGCCGGGGAAGCCTCCCCACGCCCCGACGGACAGCCCGGAGTCGTCCACGATCACAGGGTACGACGGCTCTCCGAGCGCCTCGCGGGCGGCGAGGGCTTTCGCGGCGGCGACCTCTTCGAAGTCGAGAGATTGGATCTCCGGCACGTCCACGTCGGCGCGGTCGAGGTCCACGCCCAGTATTCCGGCGGCCTCGCGGAGCTTGTTTTCGTTGGAGGTGACGAGGACGGGTTTCATGGCGGCAAGTCTACATTGATAAGCCTCCTGTGATACAGTCGCCGTCGTTCGGAGGCACCGGGAAACAGTCCAAAGGAGGCGTGGTTGCCGCTCGTAGACCTCGACAGGTTCGATTTCCTGTACGCCAACCGTGTCAAGGGCATGAAGACCGCCGCGACGCGCGACCTGATGGCTACGCTGTCGCGGCCAGGCATCATCTCGCTCGCCGGCGGGTTCCCGGACACGCGGGCGTTCGGGGAGGAAGCGTTCCGTGAGATCTCGCATAACGTCGCCGCCGACGCCGCCCAGGCCCTCCAGTACGGTCCGACCGCCGGGCTGGAGGCGATCAAGGACGTAATCGTCGAGGTCATGGCCGCCGAGGGAACCCAGGCCAGCCAGGAAGAAGTCTTCACGACCACCGGCGCCCAGCAAGGATTGGACCTCGTCGCCAAGACGTTCCTGGACGAGGGCGACGGCATCCTGTGCGAAGGCCCGACCTACGCAGGAGCTTTGAATGCCTTCGCCGCGTACAGGCCGCGGGTGATGCACGTGCCGATGGACCGAGCCGGCATGATCCCAGCCGCCGCCCGCGAGGCGCTGGAGAAGGCCCGCCGCAACGGCATCCCTATGAAGTTCGTCTACACCGTCCCGAACTTCCAGAATCCCGCCGGGGTCACGCTGGTGGCCGAACGCCGCCGGGAACTGCTTCGGATAGCCCGCGAGTTCGACCTGGTCATAGTGGAGGACAACCCGTACGGGATGCTCCGCTTCGAGGGCGAGCCTCTGCCGACCCTCTCCGCGCTGGAGCAGGAGGACGGCGACGTGGACCGGGTGGTGTACCTGGGGACTTTCTCCAAGATATTCGCGCCGGGCGTGAGGCTCGGGTGGGTGCGGGCGCAGCAGGGAATTCTGCACAAGATCAACATCGGCAAGCAGGGAGCGGACCTGTGCTCCTCGAACCTCTCGCAGATGCTGATCGCCAGCTACTTCGAGAACGCCGACTGGCGGGCCTACGTGAAGCGCCTGACCGGCATCTACCGCGAGCGGCGCGACGCGATGCTCGACGCCCTGGCCGAGTTCATGCCAAAGGAGGTCCACTGGACCCATCCGCAAGGCGGGCTCTTCGTGTGGGCGACGCTACCCTCGTACCTCGACGCCACGGCGATGCTGCCGCGCGCCATAGCCAGGAACGTCGCCTACGTGCCGGGTGAGGGCTTTTACGCGGGAGGGAAGGGCAAGAACTGCATGCGCCTCAACTTCTCGTTCGTTGAGCCGGACAAGATCCGTCGCGGCATCGAGCTACTCGCCGAGGTCGTGCGCGAGCGCATGGAGCTCCGCAGCGACCTGGAACGCGGTTCGCAACGCGGCTCGCAACACGGCTCGCAACACGGCTCGCGAAGCCCGGAGGGTTCTCGCTCCGTCATCGGCACGGACGGATAGGAGACTGGCGATGGCGCGAGTGGCGGTGTTGCGTGGTGGGCACTCGATGGAGCGGGACGTTTCCGTCGTGACGGGGCGGCGCGTACAGCACGCCCTAGAACGCCTGGGCCACGAAGTACATCCCTTAGACATCGAAGAGACGACCACAGAGAGCCTCATGGAGCTCGCGCCGGACGCGGCTTTCATCTGTCTGCACGGCCCCGGCGGCGAGGACGGGACGGTGCAGGCGCTGCTGGAGACTTTAGGCATCCCGTACACGGGGAGCGGGCCTCTCTCCTCCATCCGGTGCATGGACAAGGACTACGCCAAGCGCGCACTGAGGGCCGCCGGCATCCCGACCCCGCCGTTTCGGACTTTTCTCCGGCGGGCGATGAACGAGATGGGCGCCTCGGCCGCGCTCGACGTAGCGGCGGACGCTTTGGGCTACCCGCTGGTCGTCAAGCCCGCCAGGGAAGGGTCGAGCTTCGGGCTCTCGCGGGTGGAGGAGCCGGGGCAGCTCCTCGACGCCGTCTACGAAGCGTTCGG
The DNA here is from genome assembly GCA_013812245.1 of Rubrobacter sp. Lineage (GTDB taxonomy): Bacteria > Actinomycetota > Rubrobacteria > Rubrobacterales > Rubrobacteraceae > JACDGB01. The sequence continues at coordinate 6,524 of JACCTS010000393.1, read as the reverse complement.
GTACGACGCCAAGATCCTGCTCGAAGCCTGGGTGGAAGGCAGGGAAGTCTCCGTGCCCATACTCGAACCCGCCGGCGAAGAACCAAGGGTTCTCGGCCTCGTGGAGATACGCCCCCGGGAGGGTGCCTACAACTTCGAGGCCAAGTACACCCCAGGTGCGACCGACTTCGCCATCCCCGCCGAAGTCTCCGGCGAGGCCGCCGACCGTCTCCGCGAGACGGCCCTCGCCGCCTACAGGATCCTAGGCTGCTCCGGCTACGCCCGGATGGACACCATCGTGGACGAGGGCGGCGTCCTGCGGGTCCTGGACGTGAAAACCATCCCCGGCTTCACCGAGACCTCCACCTTCCCGCTTGCCGCAGAAGCCGCCGGTCTCCCGTTCGAGAAGCTCGTCGAGGCGATCCTGGAAGCCGCGCTAAGGACCGAAGCCGCCGCGAAGCTGTAAGGACATCTCGTTCGGCTCTTCGGTAAGGTAGCGTAACCTCTATCCCTCACGCTCTATGCGGTCGATCTCACCCTCCCGTCCCGGCGTGCCGGGCATGGGAAGCTCCACGCCAGCGGGTAGTTCGAGACCGAGATCTACCTCATGGTCGATACGGATCTCTCCGCTGGAGAGGCAGCACCCGAGCACGTGTCCGCCGGCGTTCCTGTCTTCGGTGATGAAGTGGAAGTGGTATCCGGCCACGTTCAGCCCCTGCGTCTTTATGGGGAAACGGAAGCCCACGAGGCTACCCCGGACGTCGTGGAGATCGAAGGTCGGCTGGTTGCGGACCACCTCGGAGAGCGGCGGGTATGGTTTGCGCTGGCGCGGAACGCTCCGCGTCCTTACGTGCTCGAAGAAGGCATCCACCCGGACGGCGTAGAGCGTCGCCGCGTCGGGTGCGAGCGCGTCGAGGTGTGAACAAAGGCCCGCGAAGTCCATCGGATTGGGAAGAGGTTGGATTAGATTCGGCTCGAAGAACGTCACGACCGCGAAGGGCGTCTTCGTCCGGCCTTCGATCTCGTAGGCGCGACCGTCGGACCTAACCTGATAGAAACGACTGTCGAGCAGAATCATCTCGCCGTCCAGCGCATCCACGGTACCCAGCCCGAGATCCCCCCTCTTCCCAAGCTCCGCGAAGGTGACGTCCCCGTCGTAGCGCCCGTCAAGCAGCGCGTCTATGGTCGAAGTCTGGAAAAGGGCGTGATGGGGATGGTCAGATATCGCCACGTCCTGCTGGCGAAGATACTCGATGTGCAACGCCCCCGCGAGCGCCGCGTCTAATGGCATTCCGATCCCCTTTGAACTCTCGTGTCCCATACTTGACGTACCGGGATCACGGGTATCATACGCAGTCCTCACGCTACGAGTCGACGAAGGAGCCTCCGGAGTAGGATCTCAAACGCGGACGACCCGATATGTCCCTGCCGGAGAAGATCTCCATACCAGCCAGCGTGCCGCCCGAAGAGCAAACAGCACGGGACGCTAGACGACAGCTTTCTCTCTGGCTCCGATGAACTCGTCTAACGTGGCGAGCGCCATCCGCGCCTGACGCTCCCGGCGCTCGGGCTTGGAGAGCCGTCGGCCGTCCTCCCGCTTCGGGGCGGCGGGGACGAGGCCCCAGTTGGAGTTTATGGGCTGGAGGGTTCCTTCCTTGGTGGTGATGTAGTGGGCGAGCGCGCCCATCATGGTGCCGCGCGGCATGGTGATCGGAGCGTCGCCCCGCGCAAGCCGAGCCGCGTTCGTGCCGGCGATGTGGCCCATCGCGGCGCTCTCGACGTAACCCTCGACCCCGGTGAGCTGCCCGGCGAAGAAGAGCGGTGCACCGCTGCGGGCGCCTCGTATCCGCATCGTGGCGTCGAGCATGTGGTTGGCCGGCAGATACGTGTTTCGATGCATGACGCCCATGCGGGCAAAGTCCGCCTTTGCCAATCCGGGGATGGCACGGAAGACGCGCTTCTGTTCGCCCCACTTCAGGCGGGTCTGGAAGCCGACTATGTTGTAGAGACGGCCCGACTCATCGTCCTGCCGCAGTTGCACGACGGCGTGGGCTTCCCTGCCGGTGCGCGGGTCGGGCAGGCCGACGGGCTTCATCGGGCCGAACCGAAGGGTTTCTCTGCCCCGGCGGGCGATGGTTTCGACGGGAAGACAGCCCTCGAAGTACATATCTTCTTCGAAGTCTTTGATCGGGGAGAGCTCCGCCGTCGCCAGATTCTCCACGAAAGCGTTATATTCTTCTTCGTTCATCGGGCAATTCAGGTAGGCGGCCTCCCCCTTGCCGTAGCGCGAGGCGAGGTAGACGATGGAATCGTCGAGCGAATCGCGGTGGATGATGGGAGAGGCTGCATCGTAGAAGTAGAGCGTCTCGCCGGAGAGAGACTCTATCTTCTCGGTGAGCGCGTCCGAGGTGAGGGGGCCTGTGGCGATCACGGTCGGACCATCGGGGATGTCCGTGACCTCTTTCCTCACGACCTCGATGTTGGGATGGGCGTGGACCGTCTCGGTGACGGCGCGGGGGAAGCCTTCGCGGGCGACGCCCAGTGCGCCGCCGGCGGGGACGGAGTTGACGTTGGCGCAGCGCAGGATCACGGACCCGAGACGGCGAAGCTCCTCCTTGAGAAGTCCCGAGGCGGTGGTCAGCGACATGTTGCCCAGAGAGTTCGAGCAGACGAGCTCGGCGAACTGGTCGGTGCGGTGGGCCGGGGTCTCCTTCACGGGCCGCATCTCCCAGAGCTCCACGGAGCAGCCCATCTCCGCCGCCTGCCAGGCCGCCTCGCTGCCCGCGAGCCCGCCGCCTATAACCGTCACGTCTGGCACGATGGAACACTCCTTGCCTGGACCAGTTAACCGTTTGCCGAGAGCATATTCTACGCCAGCGGCGCGGAATGTTGGCCAGAGGATGCAGTGGAACAGATATGATGCATACTCAAGGGCATGGAGAAACTGGTGGACGATCGCTACGGGATCGTACGTACCCTAGGTAGTGGCGGGGTGGCGGATGTATTCCTGGCACACGACGGCGTCCTCGACCGCGACGTGGCCCTGAAGATGTTGAACCGGGAACGCTCGCGCGACGATGAGTTCATGGAACGTTTCAGGCGCGAGGCGCAAAGTGCCGCCGCGCTCTCCCACCCCAACATCGTCTCCATTTACGACCGGGGTGAGGACGAGAGCGGCTCCTGCTACATCTCCATGGAATACCTGCCGGGCGGAACGCTGAAGGACCGCATCTCGCGGGACGGTAGGCTCTCCCCTTCCATCGCGGCCGAGGTGGCGATTCAGATCTCGGGGGCTCTCGGGGCGGCGCACGAGCGGGGTGTGATCCACCGCGACATAAAACCTCAGAACGTTCTCATCACCCGGTCGGGCGACGTGAAGGTGGGAGACTTCGGCATAGCGCGGGCCGAGTCGGAGTCCTCGATGACCCGGACGAACCTGGTTCTGGGCACCGCCGCGTACATGTCCCCCGAACAGGCTACCGGCGGCCGGGTCGAACCTCGCAGCGATCTCTACTCTCTGGGGGTCGTAATGTACGAGATGCTGACCGGCGAACTGCCTTTCGAGGGCCATGATCCGGTCGCCGTGGCGATGAAACACGTGAACGTCCCTCCGCGACCACCGCGAGAAATCGTCCGAGACATACCAAAGGGGTTGAACGACCTGGTCTTGAGGCTCCTGGCTAAAGACCAGGGGAACCGGCCCGCGAGCGCTGATGCGCTCGTGGATGAGATCCGGCGTTCCACAAGAGAAGAATCCCGGCCGGAACCCGAAGCAGCCGAAGACCCTGGGGGAACCTCGGCGGGTCCGTCAGGCGCCACCCGGCGCACCATGCCATACCGCCAGCGCGATCGTGGCAGAATCAGGCGTGGTGGCCCGGACTTGAGCAGCATCGTCCCCTGGTTGCTGGTCGTGCTGTTCGTGGTGGGGGTCGTTGTGGGCGGCATGCTCGTCTTGAGGATACTCGGCGGTGTTTCCTTGCCGTAGGGATGCCGCTCCGGCGAAACTATCATCTCCATCGCCGTTTATAATGTCCCAGACCGAGATAGGCCACCTCAGAGGAGGGCCCATGAGCAGACGAGATTACGACGAAGGTCGCGAGAACGCGCGCAGGGAGATGGAGGAACGAGAGTTCGGCTCACGCGGAGGAAGCGGCGGCAGCTCGTTCACCGCCGCCGTGTTCATCAAGTACCTGGCCATAGTGATCGTGGTGATCATCGTCGCCTACGTGGTGCTGCAGATTCTTCGAACCGTACAGGGCGCCGTCTAGGCTGCCGCGCGGGACCCCGAAGTCACAGGCAGGCTAACCACCACCCCATCTCCTGACGCGCGAACCGCGGAACACCGGGGGCTCGCGCTCCATCCTCTGCCGATGGCGGTCCTGGCATGGTGTCTGGCATGGTGTCTGTTAGGACTGGTGGGATGCTCCAGCGTGCCGGGAGGGGCCGGGGGGAGCGGTACGCAGGGCAGCGTGGAGAGTGGACGCATCGAGCTGCCAAAGTCCGAGCCGGTGCCCGGGCTCGCCTCCGACGAGTGGTCGCCGCCGCCGGTGTGGCTGGTCTCAGGCGGACGAATCGTGCAGGGAAGCTATGGCGAGTTCTGCAAGCTGGACGACTGCACGGGCATGGAGACCCCAGAGCAGATGGGCGAGGATCTGGCGAAAATGCGGGTCTCCGGGGACACCTTCGTGGTTGTCGGGAGCAACCGCGTCAGCGGGTTCGCGGCCGGGACCAAAGAATGGAGCGGTGAGACGGAGGCCCCCCCCGTGCCCGGCGTGTACACGGAGCCCGGCGTCTCCCCCGACCTGCGGCGGCTCGACGACCGGCGCGTCCCCGAAGGAACGAAGCCGACCGTGGAGCCCGCTCCCAGTGCCGCGGACGAAACGACCGGGCCTGCATCCGGCGAAGCGTCCGGCGGCGTGTCCGTTTTCAAGCTCGCGTCTACCGGCGGGCCGGAGGATCGCCGCCTTTCGGTGTTCCTGGAGTTGGGGAAATATGACCGCGCTGTCTATCATTGGCGTCTCGACCCTGGACGCGCGACCGAGACCACTTCGTCCGAATCCTCCCCGGAGACGACCTCCGCGTCCATCGAAGAACTGACCTCGGCCCCCGAGGAGACGACCGCCCTGTCGCCCGAAGACTCCCCGGATACGACCGCGTTCCGGGACGTGAAGATACGCCCCGTCGGCGAATCCCCCACCGGCCTCACGGCCGGAGAGGGCTACCTGTGGGTGCTGGACCGTGGAAGCTCCCGTGAAGATTCCCGCGGCGGTTCGGGAGCCTCGCTGCTGAAGCTCGACCCGGAGACCGGCGAGACCCTCGGCTCCTCGGAGGTCCCCGTCACGAGCAGCGGCCTGGAAGCCGGGGCTGGCGCCGTCTGGCTTCTGGAGGAAGATCTAGGGAGGGTGCTGCGCCTCGACCGGGCTTCGGGAGAGGTGGAGCGCCGGGTCCGCGTCGGCGGTTCGCCCTCGGAAGTCGTGGCGGCGGGGGGAGTGGTGTGGGTGGCCGTCTCCGACGGCGAGAAGAGCGGCCGGGTGGTAAGGATAGACCCGCGAACGGCCAGGGTCGTCGCGGAGATAAAGACCCCAGGCGCGGTCGAGAGCGTCGCCGTGGACGGCGCATCCGGCGACGTGTGGGCGGTCGCACCGGACCAGACCGGGGACTCGGAGAACAGCGAAGACGGACGGCTTCTGCGGATAGATCCCACATCGAACAGGGTCTCTCAGCGGCTGGCGGTTCCGGGCGACGTGTCCGACGCCGTGGCCAGAGACGGCGTGGTGTGGGTTATAGATCCCGATGGCGATCTCCTCAAGATAGACCCTTCCGGCAGGCGGATCGAGGGCGTCACCCCACTCAAATCGCCGGGTCCCTACGAGATGGCGCTCGGGGAAGACACCGTCTGGATCGCCGGGGTGAACGACCTGACCCGCGTGGATGCAGACACCGGCCACGCCGCTGGTTCCCTGGAAGTCGGACCTTACGGGGCGGAGGATGTGGCGGTCGGCGAAAACTACGCCTGGACGATCGGTCCCGGCGCCGGACGGGGCGGCACGCTCACGCGCGTAACGCCGTAGGACCAAAACCCGTCAGGGGAACAGGAGGTGGAAACGCCAGAAGCCGGCTCCGACGACGTAACCACGCAGATCCTCCCGCATCACGGTTCCCGTCACCGAGGGCCGCACCGTCGAGCCGTTTCTCCTTCCCTCAAGCCCCTGCCTTCATCAACAGAACGTCGCCGGTGTGGTGGATCAACTCGTGCGGAACGACCTGGGCGCGATCCACGACCTCGAACCCTTCGCGCTCGTAGAGCCTGCATGCGCCCTGATTCTGCTCGAAGACCAGCAAGCTCAAGGTGCCGAGCCCTCTTTCGCGCGCCTGTTCTCTGGCAATGTCCAGCATCTTTCCACCGAGCCCCAGACTGCGGAACTCCGGGAGCACGGCCAGGCTACAGATGTAGAAGCTGCCGGGAACCTCCATGCTGTAGGGTTCCAGGACCGGGTCCACCGGCTCGCCGGAGGAAGCTCCCTGTTCCACCTCTACCGGAAAGC
>JACCTS010000303.1 GCA_013812245.1 Rubrobacter sp. | reverse complement strand
GGCCGCATCACCGCCATCGGATAGTGGTAGCCCAGGGCATCGTCCACGGCCTTTTGGGTGCTTTCCAACTCGCGGCGCGTCTGCTTCGTGCTCAAGGCGGACAGATCGGCGTGGTCGTAGGTGTGGTTGCCCACGATGTGGCCTTCTTCCACGATCCGGCGCAGCAAACCCGGATGCTCCTTCACCTGACGTCCGAGCACGAAGAAGGTCGCCTTCAGGTCGTGCTTTTTCAGCGTATCGAGGATCTTCGGTGTGGTGCGCGGCTCGGGGCCGTCGTCGAAGGTGAGGGAGATCTTACCGCCAAAAGTTCCTGTTTTGGCGCCGGTAGCCAGGCGGGGCCAGGAATCCTCGTCCGCCGCCGCAGCCCAGACCTTTTCCATATCCGGTGATGATGAATCTGGAGAATCGGGATGTTTGGGGGGAGCAGGCGGGGTCCCGGACTCCACCGGCGAGACGGGCCGTAGATACGCCTGTTCGGAAGACCAGGCGCCGTGGGTAAGCACCCCGATCAAGAGAAGCGCCAGAACCAGGGAAAGCGCAAGGACACCCACGATACGCCGCGCCATAAAGCGGCGGTGGCGGGCTCGCTGGAAAACCTCGGGGTGCGCACTTGCGTTCGGCCTCGGAGACCGCGTAGAATAGCGCCTTGTGCCCCGCCCGGCAGGCTGTAGCCCTTCTCTTGACCGGCGTTGGCCCTGTGCGCCGCCTCGTCCGCGGGTATTCCTCATAGGAGATATGTTACCCGTATATTGAAAAGACTGCGTCACGTCACCAGATATGGTGCCGGATCTAGGAGAGAACCGAGATCTCGCTCTCATCAGAATCCGAGGAAATGCATCGGCCAGACGTCCGAATGTCAACTGAGGAAGTGCGGAGAAAGCAATGATCCACCAGTGACCGGGAGCTCGCATACCGTGATCAAAGGAAGTCCCGAGTCATCTTCTATGTACCTCCCTCCTCATCTCCAGAAGGACTCTTCGAGCTCTCCACCATCCCGTGACCCGGTCACCGTAACAATCCGCGATGAATCGGTAACGGATCGAGGACGAACCGGAGAGTATCCAACTCATGCCTTTGAAGACCGCAGTCCACCACCCAAGGATGCCACCGTCGTTACTGAACGCACGGGATCACCTGACCGTGCTGCTTCCCTGCCAGCTACGCACCCTGAAGGCGAAGGCTACCAGTGTTCCTCCGCTCGCCAGCAGCAAGAGACCAAACAGACGCCACCAGTTCAGGGAGTCCACCCAAAGCAGAAGACCGAAGACAACCAGCAACCCGCCGCTCACTCCCATGAGCGACAGGTTTCTGGTTTCCCACTCAAGCCGGATGGTCACGACTATGCGGATAATTCCAACTACGATGGCCCAAGAGCCGACGAGACGCGGACCGAGGGCCAACTGGTCAATGTGATCAGCGAGGTAACTCTGGACGTCCGGGTTCATGCTGGAAACGATCGAAGTGTCAAGGATGAACCAGATGACCAGGACCGACAAGCCTACCAGGCCGCTGATTCTACGCTGTATCGTCAACGGGCGTCCGCGACCAGATCTCGTAGTCGCGTAGACGGTTGCGACCACCCAGTCGGCGATTATCATTGTGGCGCTGTACAGTCGGAATTGACCATCTCCGGCTTCAAAGATGGTGAGCAGCACCAGCCCGAAGATCCCCATCCCCAGGCCCCTCAAAGCCAACGACCACCAGCTCTCGCCGAGTGCATCCAGCGAGGTTCGCCGCCGTTGGCCGGTAGGTTCGTCGTACTCCTCCTCTTCCTGATCGTAAGCGAGTTGTTCTCGCGCCTCGAACAGTAAATCTCCCGTGTCTCGATAGCCAGGCTCCAGCCGCTGGACCTCCTCGAAACACCCGAGCGCCTGCCGCCACTCCCCGGCATCGAGGTGTCGGATGCCCTGGTGGTACAGTTCCTCCAGATATTGCTGGCGCTCCTGCTCTTCCGTAGCCCGGCGGTGGAGGATCGTCCTTACGGCGTCACCCGCGACCTCGCTTTCGATCTTGAAGGCGGTCTCCGCGCTCAGGCCCAACTCGGCCGCCAGGGTATCGAGCCGATCCACGTCCACTTCGTCCAACCTGTCGTCCGTCCATACTTGCTCTACCGCATCGCGGTAACGCTCCCTGACAGCCTGCTCCTGGCTCTCGAGGACTCCCCGGAAGGTGTCGCCCATCACCTCGCGCTCGACGCTGGCCGCGGCATCCGGAGCGAGCGCTGCCGCCAGATCCCCGAGCGCCTCGATCTCGTCTCCGCGCAGCTTTCCGTCTGCCCATGCCGCCTCGAGGCTTTCGCGATAACGGAGAAGCGGGTCCTCCTCAAAACTCGCTTGCTTCTGGATCTCGAACAGACGCCCGTCGGGCGAGCGCATGTACAGGACCGGCGTCCCCCACTCCAGCATGCTGTCCATGCTGACCGCCGCCCGCGCCTCGGTTACGGCCGCATCTATCGGTAGCCCGTCAGCCACCGCCTCGTAGAAGTCTCGGGAGAACTCTATCGCGGCCTTGTCGGTGATCTCATACTGCATCGCCACCACGGCCGGTATGCCGCTACGCACCAGGGTAGCGGCAGTGCTGGAGAAAGCGTCGTTGTTATTGCCCCTGGCACCCTCACAAGAGTTCAGGAAGGCCAGCCGCAGAGGATAGTGGTCGTTTAGCAACTCGGCCAGGCTCCTCGCCCGTAGCAGATTCAGACGATCGTCTTCCCCGGCCAGAGCGATAGCGCCCTCCTCAGTGGCTGGATCAAAGCCGCCGTGGCCTATGAAGTGGAAGATGTGCCACTCCCCGAGCCGCATCCTGCGCTGAAGATGACGCCAGGTCTGTCCCTCGAGCCAGGTCAGTTCCACCAGCCCCCTCGTCAGCAACCCTCTCAGGGCTTCCTCCACAAGCCGCTTCTCGTGCTCGACGTTCAACGGCTCCAGGCCCCGGGGGCTCGTCACCATCCCCAGAACCCGTAAAGGAGGGCTCACGCGCACGGGTTCCGCAGGGTCGGGCAGGTCCAGGTAGCGTACGAGCGGCGTCTTGGAGGAGAGGGAGGGGTATCGGTCGCGCTCCGCATCGTAGAGGAATTCCCAGGGCAGAACCGCCAGCTCGGGCGGCCGGATGCGCAGCTTCAGGCGCAGACCCCTGTTTTGCCGTCTCGCCTCCCGCAGGCTCACCTCGTAGCGGG
>JACCTS010000296.1 GCA_013812245.1 Rubrobacter sp. | reverse complement strand
CATGACTCGACGGTGATCGCGCCATTGCTTGCCTGGGCTGCCATTCTCGGGCAAAAGCGGAGATATCCGCTCCCACGCTTTGTCGGTGATCTCGCCCCGTCTCACCATGGCAAGTACGCTCCCTTCGACTGTTGCGAACGCTCGAAGAGTGGAGGCTAACATGGTCATTCCCATTCATCAGACAGGCCCTAGGGGGAACCGAGAACGGTGCTGGCGCAGGTGATCCTATCGTCGAGGAACACTGGCACAAGGTACTCAAAGCGCATCTCGGTCGCCGGGATTTCAGACGCTTCAACGATGTGCGTTAGCATGCTTCCGGCCAGAAACCCGGGGATGGTTAGTCGCCTGTAGAAGCCCTCCTTCGCCGCGAACCCCGTATCCTGATGATGCGGGTTGTAGCCGCCAGCCGCGTCGCCAAGTTTTCGACTATCGTTACGAAAAATCAAAAATTTATAAGCCGTAACGCTTCTCGTAACGGCCAGGAGACGTTCGCCCGTTATCGTGGTGGCAGATACATTCCTGGGAGAAAGGAGGTTGACCGTGGCGAGGCTGAGGCGCACTGGCCGGGCGGTCGGAGCTCCGTGACCGTGCCGCTCTCACAGGCAACCCGCGAGAAGGAGGAACTGGCGTGCAAACAGGTGGTGCGGTGCAAGGAGTGAACACCATCCCTCGACGCAGGCGGCTGAACGCGCTGCTGACTATGGCGACCATCGTGTTGGTCGCCGTGGTGATGGCGCTGCTGATGTGGTTCGTCCCCCTTGCGATGAGCGGGGTTGAGGTAGAAGACGCGATCCCCAGTGCGGGAGCGGGTTCAGCCGTCATCCATGACGACGCGGGCAACGTGAATCCCGGGACGAGATCTGGCCCCGCCATCATCCACGATGATGCGGGCAATGTGCATCCCGAGGCGGGGGCGGGATCCGCCATCATCCACGACGACGCGGGCAACGTGAATCGCTAGACTCGGTGGGCAGGATTCAAAGGCTCGGGGCACGCGGGCAGCCCCGAGCCTCCCCGCTGTATTGGTGGAAGCTACCGCATCCCACGCCGGGACGGAGCGTGTAGGTGACGATCAAGGCCACGCCGGACCTTGCGGAATGTAGCTTCTCGGATGGTAGTTTTGACAAAAACCCTCAAGAATACGCCATGTGGCGAATGCGGCTGCGAGGTCCGCTGTTTATGATGTCATCGTTACATAAGCGTCGGAGCAGCGGGATGCGTTCGTACCTTTGCTGCGCCTCCCGGAAGGAGAGTGAGCGGCGTGTTCAGGAACCCGGTAGCGAAGGTGATGTGGGTCGAGAGGGCCACGGTCTTCCTGGTCGGATTGTCGGTGATATTGGCCGTGCTCTTCGGGGTTGCTTCGGCGGCGCTTGCGGGCAACGGGGACGCGTGGAGGCTTGGCCAGATCAACGTTGCCACGAATATAACCCGGCTCGGGGGTGAGGCTGGGGTGAACGGTCCGATGCTGCGGCTGATCAACAACGACGCCGGGACCGACGACACGGCGCTGGAGCTGAGGGTTCAAGCGGGAGAGGCGCCGATGCAGGTCAATTCGGCCACGCGGGTTGATGGCCTCAACGCCGATCAGCTCGACGGCCGAGACTCGTCTCAGTTCGTGGCGAACAGCACCTACAGGCTAGGTCAAGGTCAGGAGAGAGCGGGCGAACTGCGGGATAACAACACTACCAGCGTCCTGGAACAGCGGTGCCTGCCTGGAGATAGGCTGTTCTCCGGTGGACCGGCCAGCGTAAATCCCAACTCGGACGTTCTGGATAGCCACGCATCAGACACCCTCACGTGGACGGCAAGGATAGCCCTCAACGGTCAGGCAGACAACTTTACCGTGGTGGTCCTTTGCGCTGATCAATAAGGACTCTCAGGTAGCCAGAGGGGCCGGAGTTGAGCAACGCAGCCTCGGCCCTCTGGCTACCTGACTCGAAATCCTGATAGTACAAGACTTGCACGAGCTACCTCACGGCGTCGTTGCTGCTTTTGAAGTCGGCGAGTTCGTTATCCTGGAGGTCCAGTTCCACTATCTCTTTGATGCCGCCGGAGCCGAGCTTGACGGGCACCCCGACGAAGAGATCATCTATGCCGTATTCGTCCTGAAGGTAGACGGCGCAGGGCAGGATGCGCCTCTGGTTGAACAAGACGGCGCCTATCATCTCTACGGTCGCTAGCCGATCAGGCCGAGATCCGTGACCGCGTCGCGCTCCTCCTTGAGCTCGTTCACGGTGATATCGAGCTTGGACTGCGCGAAGTCGCCGACTTCCAGACCTTCTACGACCTCGTAGTCGCCGCCCGAGCACCGAACCGGGAACGATGACATGAGGCCTTCGTCCACGCCGTACTGTCCGCCCGAGGGGACGGCCATCGAGCGGAGTCCGTCGGCCCCGAGAACCCAGTCGTGCATGTGGTCTACTGCCGCGTTGGCTGCCGAAGCCGCTGAGGAGGCGCCTCGGGCCTCGATGATCTCCGCGCCGCGCTTGCCGACGCGCGGCATGTACTCGTCCTCGTACCAACCCATGTCTACCTGATCCACGGCCCGCTCACCATTCACCGTGGCGTTGAAGAGATCAGGGAACATCGAGGGCGAGTGGTTGCCCCACACCACGAGGTCCTGCACATCCGCGACGCCGACGGAGAGCTTCTGGGCGAGCATAGAGACCGCGCGGTTCTCGTCGAGCCGGGTCATCGCCGTGAAGCGTCTGCGCGGAACGTCCGGGGCGCTGTTCATCGCTATCAGGGCGTTCGTGTTCGCTGGGTTGCCGACCACGAGCACCCGTATGTCGTCTGCAGCGTGGCCGTTAATGGCTTCGCCCTGCGGCTTGAAGATTGCGCCGTTCGCTTCGAGGAGGTCGGCGCGCTCCATACCCTTCTGGCGCGGACGGGCGCCGATCAGCAGGGCGACGTTCGTGCCGTCGAACGCCTCGTTCGCATCGGCTGTAATGTCCACGGATTCGAGCAAGGGAAAGGCGCAGTCGTGCAGCTCCATCGCGGTGCCCTCTGCAGCCTTTAATGCTGGTTCGATCTCGAGCAGCTTCAGTTTGATCTTCGCCTCTGGACCGAGTAGCTGTCCAGAGGCGATCCGGAATAGGATCGCGTACCCGATCGCGCCCGCCGCGCCGGTGACGGTAATAGTCTTGGACATCAGGCTGTCTCCTCCTGCTAGCTCCCACGGACAAATCATAGAGGACCTCGAATACGTCTGCCGTCGTGCCCTCGCACAGTAAAATACCCTCGAACCCACCTGGATAAGCAAGGAGCGCATTGGAAGTAACGCGGGCAATAGAGTCTCGCCAGAGCATCAGACGCGTGACACAGGAGTCGGTGCCGAGAGAGCTGATCGAACGCATCCTCGAAAGCGCCGTCCACGCGCCGAACCACAGGATCACCGAGCCCTGGCGGTTCCACGTCTTCACCGGTAAGGGACGAGGCGAGTTTGCGAAGGCGCGGGCCGAGACGGCGCGTCTCATGGCCGAGGTTGAGGGAGACGATGAGGATCTGATCTCTGGCCGTGTAAGCCGGGAGCGCAAGAAGGCTTTCCGATCTCCGGTCGTCATAGCCGTGATCTCCGAGTCGGGCCGCGACGAGGTCGAGACGCTGGAGAACTACGCTGCCTGCGCCGCCGCCGTCCAGAACATGCAGCTCACTGCCCACTCGCTCGGGCTCGGCTGCATCTGGCGCACCGGCCCCGTCGCATACCACGAGCACATGCGCGCCTTCTTCGGCCTGGAGGACGACGACCGCATGGTCGCTTATCTCTACCTGGGATACCCGGACATGGGCGAGCGTCCGCGCCGGCGCCGACCTGCGGCGGAAAAGACCGTCTGGCACGAGGAATGACGGTTCGCGGCAACTTCGAGCGGGTACATCCGTATACGAAAACGAACGCTATCCTGATAGGAGATTCATGAAATCCATGTTGAAGAAATTGCTCATTCTCGCCGCGCCTATCGTATGGCGCAAGATCAGGGAGCG
>JACCTS010000264.1 GCA_013812245.1 Rubrobacter sp. | reverse complement strand
TTGCATTGGTAGCGGCGTTCTTTCTGGCTGTGGACCACGACGTGATCCTCGCCAAGACGGCCGTAGGCACGGCAGCGATGGTTGTGACACCATTGTTTGCGCGGGTCCATGCGGATACATCCCTTGTTTGGAGGTCAGAGACCAAACAAGGATGGCGCAGGACCCGCACGTAGTTCAACTCAGCCTTCGTCCACGATTCCATGGGGCGCTACCTGTAAGACCTGCCGCCGGTGCCGGCCTTCTCCAGGTCGGTACTCGACCCACCGCAACCGGCCAGCGCCAACCCAGCCCCGGCCCCAAGACCCGCCCACAGAAACTCGCGCCGCGTCAGACCGCGACCCACTCGACCCGTGCCCAGACCCATCTGCCTTCCTTTCCTCCGACTCCCACACCTAGTGCCCCCAAATGTAACCTTTCCAGGTTAGCGGGGTTTTAAACATAAGTCAACCGGAACGTACACATAAAATGTTGCTTTAGCATGTGGCATCCGTTACACTGGATTATCTGTGGGCTGCGTGACGAGCACTCTCATCGGGGGCTAGAAGAATGTTGGCGGAGCAGAGGCAGCAGGAGATCCTGGACGGCCTGGAGCGGGCGGGGAGCGTGTCGGTCGCGAAGTTATCGGAGCAGTTGGGTGTATCGGACATGACGATCCGGCGCGATCTGGAGGCGCTTTCGGAGCGCAGGCTTTTGCGGAAGGTACACGGTGGGGCGATCCCGGTGTCGAAGGCCGCCGCCGAGCCGCACTTCGTGCAGAAGCGGCGTCTGAACCGGCCGGAGAAGGAGGCCATCGCGCGGGCGGCGCTGCCGCTGGTCGGGGACGGACACACGGTGGCTTTCAGCGCGGGTACGACCACCTGGCACGTGGCCGCCGCGCTGCTGCAGAACCAGAAGGATCTCACGTTCATCACCAACTCGACCAACATCGCGCTCACGCTGCAGGAGAACGGGTGGAGGCAGATCGTGCTTTCCGGCGGCAGCTTCCGCACGCCCTCCGACGCGCTGGTGGGTCCCTACGCGGACCGGACGTTGCGCTCGTTGAACTCCGACGTGCTCTTCCTGGGGGTCCACGGCGTGCACCCGGAGGCGGGTCTCACCACGCCCAACGTGGCGGAGGCGGAGACCGATCATTGCTTCGTCCAGGGCGCCCGCAAGATCGTGGTCGTCGCCGACCATACCAAGCTGGGGGTGATTGCCCTGGCGAAAATAGCCCCGCTCTCGAAGGTGGACGTTCTGATCACCGGCGAGCAGGCCTCCGTAGAGATGCTCCGGGAGATCGAGCTGTCCGGCGTCCAGACCATCGTCGCCCCTTCCCAGGGCGCAGGCCAGACGTCGGCCGGCTAGAGGCTGTTATGAACTCAATCAGGAACGGCTTAGGAATGCGGAAAACGGGGAACTGCGGGGGACTGAGCCAACCAGATAATCCGCATCCCAATGCGGTTTTCACCCAAGTTCATAACACGCTCTAGGGCGAGAACTCAAATCGCGGCCCGACGCCGCACCCGGAAACCCTACTAAGAGGCCGCGCCAATAGGCGGGCAACTTTTCGCACATGACATCTCTCCGAGAGATTACACAGCCTTCCGACTGCTCCTTATCACATACGCTACTCGCCTATTGGCGCAAGCTCTAAGTCCCTCAAAGATATAATCGGAGGATGCCACCATCGCGATTCATCCGACTGACAGAGGAAGAGGACGCCCGGCTGCGACAGATCGAGCAGGATCCCTATCTCAAGCCCAAAGTACGCCTGCGCGCCCAGGTTTTACGCCTCTCCCATCGGGGCTCCAACATGCAAGCCATCGCCTCATACACTGGTCGCGGCCCGGCAAGCGTGGCTCGCGACCTCGACCGATGGGCCGAGCGGGGCATGGAGGGGCTGGCCGACGGCTCCGCTCCTGGCAACCCTCCGCTCATAACCGAGCGGATGAGGGATTTCATGGAAGGGAGGCTCTCCGAGGAGCGAACCTGGAACGCTACCCAACTCGCCGAGGTGCTCAGGGAGGGCTTCGGGGTGGAGGTTACGCCGGGGAGGCCGTCCGCCAGCACCTTCTCTCGATGGGCTACCGTTGGAAACGCACTCGCTACGCGCCGGCGAAGGAGGCGGACCCCGAGGAAGAGCGCGAAGCCCGAGAGGAGTTGGAGGAGCTAAAAAAGGGACCTTCGAGGACCGGCTGGCGCTGAAGTACCTCGATGAGAGCGGCTTCTCGTTGTGCCTGCCTCCGACGAGTTGCTGGACGAGGAAAGGACGGGCCCATCAACACTGGGTGCCGACGCGCTGGGGCTCTGGGGGACGCATCAATCTCATCGGAACGCTCTGCCTCGAAGGAGTGAGCGAGCGGCTTGAGTACACGATGATCGAAGGTGCGTGCCGCAGCGGGGAGGTGGTGGGCTACCTGGACGCTCTGGCCGAGGAGGCCGAACGCGCGAACAAGCCGGTAGTGGTGGTGCTGGACAACGCACCGTTCCATACGGCCGGGGCGGTGAAGGAACGGAGGGCGGGCTGGAAGGCGAAAGGGCTGGGACTCTACTATCTGCCGGCGTACTGTCCGCACCTGAATCTCATCAAGGGCGTGTGGCGAAGAGTCAAAGGCTTCCTCATGCCGCGCCGCTTCTACGACTCGGTGGCTGAGCTGAAGCAGGCCGTATTGCATGCGCTGCGTCTACTGGGTGCAGTGGAGGTTCATACTCAGCTTGGCGATACTTAGTCATCGACGAGTTGTGGCGGGCCGTCGAGCCCCTGCTGCCGTCGGACCCGGCACCCCCAGGGGAGGAAGGCCCCGCCTGCCCGCCCGGGCGGCGCTCGCCGGCATCGTCTACGTCTTGAGGAGTGGTATCCCTTGGCGGATGCTCCCGAAGGAGTTCGGGTGCAGCGGCGTGACCTGCTGGCGTAGGTTGCGCGACTGGTAGGAGGCCGGCGTGTGGCGACGCCTGCGGCAAGTACTGCTCGATAGGCTCGGAAAGCTTGGCTGCATCGACTGGTCGAGGGCGTCGGTGGACTCGGCGAGCGTGCCCGCCAAAAAGGGGGCGGGAAGACCGGCCCCAACCCGGTAGATCGCGGCCACCCCGGCTCCAAGCGCCACCTCCTCGTAGACGGGGAGGGCACGCCGCTCGCCGCGAGGCTCGCCGGCGCACAGGTCCACGACTCCAGGGTCCTCGAAGGACTCGTCGATGGCGTCGAGCCCGTCAAGAAGCCCAATGGACGCCCCCGCAAGAGGCCGGACAAGCTCCACGCCGATAAGGGCTACGACTTTCCTCGCTGCCGCAGGCTGCTGCGCAAGCGGGGCATAAAGGCGCGCATAGCCAGACGAGGCGTCGACTCAAGCGACAGGCTGGGCCGCCACCGCTGGAAGGTGGAGCGTACGCTGGCTTGGTTGTCTCGTTATTGCGGGCTCACCGTCAGGTACGAACGCAGGGCGGACATGCACGAGGCTTTCCTCGAGTTGGGCTGTGCCCTGTTTTGTTTCAACCGCTTGCGGAGGGGGTTGTGAAACTGCCTCTAAATGCGGCGGAGCAAGATTAGACCTCCGACCTGACGCCGGTGCGTCCCGGCATGGCGTCCGGTGAAATTATTCGCGCCCCGCGACAAGCCACGAGCCCGCCGTGCCGCAAGCATATTACAGCCCTAACCCGGCTGAAGCGCGGCCAGCAACGTTGGTTCGTGGAGAGCGGTGAAATTTAGATCCGGATCTGACCGTCCACGGAGAGTCCTGCCTGGATAGAGGCCTGCTCCATCAGAGAATTGCGGTCGAGGATGGCTATCCTGCGGTTGCGGGTCTCGATGTGGCCATCGCGCTGGAACTCGCTCATCACCTTCGAGACGGCCTCGCGGGTAGAGGCGATCATGTTCGCCAGATCCTGGTGCGTGAGCCGGACCTGGAGGACGGTACCCGCCCCGTTCTCCTCGCTCCCGAACCGGTCTCCCAGGTTGAGGAGCAGGGTGGCGAGCCGCGTGGAAACCTCGCGGTGCAGCAGGCTCTCTATGACCTCGTCGGACTGACGCAGGCGCTCAGAGAAGGAAGAGAACAGCCTGAGGGCGAACTCGGGCCGACTCTTGACAACGCTCTCGATGGACGACTTTTGAATACCAGCTACCCGGGTCTCGGTGACGGCCTCGGCGAATACGTCCTGCCAGCGTCCCTCCACCAGCGAGAGCTTGCCGAACACGCCGCCTTCCTTGAGCAGGGCGGTCGTGGCCTCCTTGTAGTCGCCGTAGATCTTGTACAGCCGAACCGCGCCGGAGAGCACGAAGTAGAGTTGGTCGTCGGGATCACCGGGGGCGAAGATCATATCTTTGGGTCCGAAGCGGCGTTCGACCGCCCTCAGACCCACGTCCTCGAAGTCCTCCAGATCGAATCCCTCCGGGGCGGTGGTGGTGGCGAACCCCCCGGTGTCGTGCCCGTAAAGCATCTAGATTGCCCGCCTCTCCACTAATACATCCCTCTCGATGCCTCGACCAGGTCTGTTCCTCGTCCTGCCCGGCCAGACTGCTTCGTATTATACCCGAGACGCAACCGTCACTAACTCGTTTCGTGATTCATCTATCAGAGTGTGTTCGGAGAGTTTTTAGGCGGCTGTTCGGCTCCACCGGAGCTCGACGCCCTCACGCTTGGCGACGAAGAGCAGATCGTCCCGCAGCGCAGCCGTGTCCTTGTCGTAGATGGTCACGATACAGAAGCCGCAGTGGCGATATGCCCATACGAAAGGCGCCAGGTCCCCAACGACCCGTCGCTCCGTGACAAGCCCCCAGGCGTCATCCAACTCCAGCCGGCGACCCGAGAGGTCAACATCCAACCTCCATCCTTCGTCGGTTGGAACGTCGAAGTATCCGGGGAGGTTGCCCGCGGGAATCATGCAGCCGCGCAAATCCTCGGCGTAGCTTCTCTTATGCGCCTCCACACCGACCAGGTACTCGGTGTCGTCTACCAAGCGCGGTGAAGCCGGGATATATGCGCGGTCCTTCGTCACCTGTACGCCCTCCGGCGGATAGAAGCCTACGAACGGGACCGGTGAGCGCCAGAGGTGCTTTATTACGCCGAGCGTCACGTTGCGCCGTCCCGCAGGGTCGCCCGCGGCTTCAGCAAAGCGCATCCCCGCCAGCTTCATGTGACGAGGCTCCCACGGGTGCGGCTCGCCCACGCTCCGTACCCGCCGTTTGCGCTTGGTTATCCGGCGTATCTCTTCCACGACGCGCATATTCTACAACCTGCCGTGGAGCGATGCGCGGGCGAGTTCAGACACCAAAAAGGCGGAGCCTCACGGCCCCGCCCCCTCGGATATCCGAGCTACTACCCGGCTAGTCGCGGCTCAGCAGGATCAGGTACAAGAGCGTCAG
>JACCTS010000259.1 GCA_013812245.1 Rubrobacter sp. | reverse complement strand
GTTCGTTCCACGACCCATCTGTATCGGCCCAGCTTCTCGCTGGATTCGATGCCTCGTCGGGCTATCCGGGGGGTTATGCCCCTCTTCCTCAAGGCCTTGCGGCATCGAGGGAAGTCGTAGGCCTTGTCGGCGTGCAGCTTCTTAGGGCGCTTGCGTGGGCGTCCACGATGAGGCTTACGGATCGGAGAGATGGCGTCCACGGCTTCCTCCAAAGCCTTGGAGTCGTGGACGTTTGCAGCCGAGTGGATCACCGAGAGCGGGATGCCCCCTCGGTCGACCACAACATGTCGCTTCGAGCCCGATTTTCCTTTATCCGTCGGATTCGCTCCGGTCTTTTGGCCCCCCCGGGGGCGGCCACGCTAGATGAGTCCAAAGATGCCCGCTCCCAGTCGATCTCGTTGGCCTTGCCCAAACGGTCCAGGAGCTTCCGGTGCAGCCGCCCCCACACGCCCGCCTCGTTCCATTCTTTGAGGCGCCGCCAACATGTCATGCCCGATCCGCATCCCATCTCCTGGGGCAACATCTCCCAGGGGATGCCGCTCTTCAAGACGAAGATGATGCCGGTGAGCGCTGCTCGATCATCGACTCGAGGTCTGCCGCCATTAGGCTTGGGAGGCTCTTCTGGCAACAGCGGCTCGATCGCTTCCCACAGTTCGTCCGTAACGAGTTCTTTAGCCATAACTGCACCCTACCCGTTACCTGGTTTTGTTAGACGTACTAAGGCCCGAGAGGAGACCAGGAGAGAGGATACGGTGTTACGTATCTCCGCAGCCGATCACCTTTTTTCATCCGCGAGCGGGCAACTCATTTCCCCGACTTTGCGGAACCTTCGGGATGCTTACGACAGGCTGGCCCGTTTCGAGCAGAAGATCGACTCGAAGCTAAACTCGCTCCGGCGTCTGGTGCTCTTTGGTTGCTTCGCGATTCACGTCCACGTTATCTCCAGGTGGTCAGAGAACGAGATGGGAGCTCCCAGGCCGCCTATCCTACTCGACCTCTTTGACGGGACAGTGGTGCCGGTCAGGGACGCAAGCCGCGCAACGTTACACGCGGCCGGGGATGCCGTGGAGGGTCTCATCCTCGCGCGCTTCCGTGATCACGTCTTGGCGGAATACGGGTCGAATGCAGAGGAGATTAAAGGGGCGCTGGCTTCTTCCTCTCTCGCGGAGGCGCAAGCCCTCTCCTCGGCGTTTGATAATCACTACGGCGGCGGAGCCAACGCAGTCGATGCTCTGGCCCATAGCCTGATCGACATGGCGTTCGGTAGGGAACACCCGATAGGCGCCGTGATTGAGTTGGGGCGCCGGGCTGGTTTTCTTACCCCCTGGGCGAACTCTGGCCGAGGTGGGAAACTTCAAAAACGATACACTGC
The DNA here is from genome assembly GCA_013812245.1 of Rubrobacter sp. GTDB lineage: Bacteria > Actinomycetota > Rubrobacteria > Rubrobacterales > Rubrobacteraceae > JACDGB01. The sequence continues at coordinate 968 of JACCTS010000259.1, read as the reverse complement.
AACAGCGGAGTTCCTGGAGACGTTGATTGCCTCGACCGTCGAGCCCGAGGACCCTTTGGAGTTCCCTGAGTTCCTCGACCGGCTGCGGGATGACTACGGCATCGTGGTCGGTCGGCCACAGGATGATGAGGCCATCCGGCGCAACAACCTCTCCGATGACCAGTTCGGTACACCGACTGCCATCTATGAGGAGGACCTGCGCCGAAACGTCGAGAAGATGCGGAGGCTCGTTGTCGAATCCGGCTACGCTAAGGCGTACGCAGACGGCCGCACGGTCGTAACCACGGTGCTGGAGGGAAGGCTGTGAGCGGCTCTAATCCTACCGTGTCCGAGATCATGGCCGAACTCGTCGTAGAGGCGATCCGCGGGAACTTAGGCGCTGTGGGCGTGATGGTACGCGATGTGCCACCGCCCGACGCAAGGAAGCTGATCGCAACGATCAAGCCCTTTCAGGAGGAGGGCATCGAATTCCGCATCGCCTACCTCCTCGATGGAGGAGCGGAGGCTGCGGCGGAGGCTGGACTCGGCGCCGACGTCTTCTCCCACGAGATCGAGCAGGCCGAGCGGTGGAGGAACCAACGGGACCTGGATGCCCTGATAATTGTCGTCGCTCTGGGCGACGAACCCAAGTTGTCGTCCCTGGAAGAGTTCGCTCCCATAACTTCACGGGACCTCAAGCGCGTCTTGGTGGAGCGGGCCTTGGGAGAGGAGGCGGGAGAAAACGACGTCCAGACACGATGGTGGAGGTTGCTCGGGACCGACGACGGGATCGGGTTGGCCCAACTCGTGGACTATTATCTTGCGCTCTCGGACAAGAAAGGCGACGATTTCGTCGCCGCTTCTAGTCGAGAAATCTTTCGTTTGGGGCTCATCCCCGACCACGAGTTGTTCAACGACCCCAAGGAGAGCGCCGTCAAAGCGCGCTTCGAAAAGAACCGCGAGTTGGTCGTGCGCTTCCAAACGCTTAC
>JACCTS010000238.1 GCA_013812245.1 Rubrobacter sp. | reverse complement strand
CGATCGCGCCATCGTCATCAGCGACCACACATACGGTGCCGTTCTCATGAAGGAGATCGACCCCGTCGTCTACTGTGATTAGGTCCGTAGGGCTCCGCGGCGGTCCGATACGTTCCCAGAGTTGGAGCATCGCGGCCAGATCGCGGTCACGGTATGGGCGCACGAAGATGCTCACCCTGATCTTCTCCGCGCCCGATGCCTCTCAGCCTGGTTCGCTTCTTTGTTGCCCACTCTCAGGGCCCGGCGTTGGTGCCGCAGCGCTGCGACCGTGCGGCCATCCGCTGCGCCCGGTGGCGGCTATCGCTCGCGCTGCGGATCCACCTGACAAAGTCCTCTGTCAGGTGGGGGGACAGCGCCTCAAGAGCGCTTTGGTGTTGCGGATCCAAGAGCAAAGCCCCTTCGAGGTCTTCTGGAAGCCTCATGCTCACAACCACCTTTCTCGGCCTCACTGTGCATGAAATCTTCATGAAGAACAAGGGGGTGATGGGGGAAATGGATGGAAGAGGTCCGCAAAGCCGTCCGGATCGCCACCGCCTGCTAGATTTCGATCGCCTCCGCCCAAAAACAATCGGCGCGGTTCGCGCACCGATCAATCAGCTCCACTAAGGGCGTTTCCCCGGTCAGATGCGCAGTTCCTTCCACAACTAAAGCCAAAAACAACCAGCTCCTCATCGCTCAGCAGTACCCGACTGCACCCCTTCGATGATCCAGGGACTGTAGTGTTACACACGTCTCCAGCAAATGATGAACATGATGGTTAGTTATGTTATAACTGACATATGGTGGCGTACGATCAACTGAATCAGGCGTTAGAAGCCTTGGCGGCTCAGCTGGAGGCCAAAGGGAAACGCCGCGAACTCGTCGTGATCGGCGGTTCCGGGACTGATCATCTCGAGGGGAAGTGGCTCAATGCCGAGCCCTCTCGGGGTCTGCTTGAGTTTGGACTACCCGAGGGGTTCCATTCCCGACTTCACGGCCCGAACGCACGACCCTTCAGAAGCTTTTCGGGCAGGGCTGTTGCGAGTCCTCGCTTATCTGGGGGCGACTGATGCAGATATCTAAGATGCCTTCGGGCTTGACAGCTAGTTTCCGTCACCAGCTCGTGAGCTTCGCCTGGGACCAGTGGAGCCAGATGGGAGTGTCCGGACACGCAGGGAGGCGAGATGGGTGGTCAATAGATCCCGAGGCATTGCTCGCGTTTACGTTGCGAGTAGCAAGACGCGAGCCGCGCCTTTTCGATGAGGTGCTCGATTGGATGCGTCTGAATCTCGATCTCATAAGCGCGCAACGTCTAAGGAACCTCGCGCTGGAGGAGGAGACCGAAGAGTTGGCATCTGCGGCTCTAGCGTGGGCTTCCACCTACTCAACCAAGGTCACCCGACAGAAACCGCCATCAGGTCGGGAGGTTGAAGAGCCCGAACTCTTGTTCATTCGCTCAACGGGGGCAATGTCGGTGCGAGAGCCGGATCCCATCTTCATCCGCTACGGATTCGTTCGTCCCTCACTCGAGCCGAGCAACAAGTCAAGACCTCCTGTGCGGAGCGCGTCCATCAACTTCTCTTTCAGGCTGCGGGACCTATTTGGCGTCAGCGCGAGAGCTGAGGTCGTGCGTGTGCTTCTGCTCCTTCATGGAGCGAAACCTCGCATCCGTGACATCGTGCACGCCGCCGGCTACAGCCGTCAGAACGTGTACGAAGCACTGAACGCGCTCGTGTCCGCCGGTGTTGTCTCCATGAGGCAGACGGGCCCGCGAGATCGCTCTTATGCGCTGGATCAAGATCGGTGGGCTGGCTTGCTGGGGATCGAGGATCGCAAGCTCCCTTACTTCGTGGAGTGGCCACGACTGCTGGAGGTTCTGTGGAAGCTGTTGGTTTGGATGGAGTCTCTGGAGACGAAGGAGTCATCCGACTACATGCAAGCAAGCGAGGCGCGCCGGTTCGTCGCCGATCATGAGATCGATCTTCAGGCGCTCAGTGTCAAGCTCCCCGACCACCGAAGTTTCCTAGGCGCCGATTACTGGGCCCCGTTCGAGGTTCTGGTGGTGGATGACCTCCTGGAGAGGTTGCAGCCGGCTTCGGATGAAGGCGGAAGGCGGAACTCAGAGTAGGCATAGAGTCAGCATGCGGCCTGGGGCTTCCACGAGTTTGCCGCCCGCTCGGATGGGCATGCGCGAACGCGAGTATAACGAGTTCGCCGTGGATATTTCAGCCCGAGGCCGCTCCTGGACGGGAGGCCAGTTTCTGTCTCTACAAGTACAACTCCGGTCGAGATCTGCGACATTCTCACTGGGATCGTCAGCTGGTTCACGTGAAGCGCCATCTAGGGTCGCGCGATCTGAGCCACCTGTTCTCACAGGGCGTCTTGTCGGCAGACTTGCTCCAGATGAAGCCCAACTTCAGGTCAGCGGTCCGTCGAGTGATTGCCGAGGTTGCAGGAACGAAAGAAGAACAGGTCGGCGCTCTTCGATCCGGCCGGAATCTCAACCTCCGATTTCGAGATCGTGTACGCGCGATCATCGCTGACTGGAGAGGTCGAGATCTGGCTCAAGCGATGCCCTTCTTCAGCAAGATCAACTTGCGCCGTACGGCCCGAGATCTTATGAGCCGAGGCTTCAAAGTCGCTTGCCTGTGTGTCCCGATCTCGTCCGAGAATAGGATTCCGTGATGCCAACCTATGACTCGATCGAGATTCGACTCCCGAACCGAGTGATCGATCATGCCGACGAGCGGGCGGCGTTCTTCTTTGTCTCCAACATCAGCTCGGTGGGCGCATCCGCGTACGATCGCCGTGTCGCCAGTCCGCTGAACCCGCCCGACCAGTTCGAGGTGGCGGACGTGCGTACCATCAACACCACGATGATGGCACGCACCCAATACGTACATTGGGCGCAGTTCACGGAGTCGGACGAGCCGCTCGCCTGGCTCCGAGCATTGGGCGCCTCCTGGGACCTCTTCACGATGGACGACGAGGCTTGGGTGGCAGCTCAATGCGAACGGCGGATCCTTGCCGCCTTGACCGGTCTTATGGCACCGTACCGGACGACCTCGATCACCACCAAGCTGCTCCACCTAAAGCGCCCCAAGCTGATCCCGATCTGCGACAGCTACGTTACAGCGATGATTCAAAAGCGCGCCGGCGACGCCGGGGAGACGACGAAACTCATCGTGGCGGTCCGTGTGATTGGTCGCGAGAACCTTGATTCACTGGTGGAGGTTTCGAAACGGCTTGCGAGCATCGGCATCGATCGGACACTCGTCCGCATTCTGGATGCGCTCCTCTGGTCTGACTTCCAAAACCAGGGCCCGGAAGCCGAGTTCGGACGCTGGCTTGTTCAGTGGCGCCAGGGAAGGCTGTTCTTCTAAGGGAACGCCCACCCGGGGCTGGATGTATCTAGCTCCATCTTCATGGTCATGGAGCCACGGCCCATGTGATTCACTGGGCGTGGCTCTTGGGGCCGCGGTGGTTGGTCGAAGGCGCCCTTCTTTGGTGAGCCGCAACGGCCATCGGGACCACTTGCCTTGGCGGTGTTCACAACGATTTTCGGCAATCGGGAGGTGGCGCTCCTCATCTGGCTGATGGTCCTCGTCACGGTCGGACTTGTCAGCAAGAGCCTGCGCCCCTCCTTCGTGGGAACGTTCAGAGCGCTTTTCGCGCCGAAGCTCATCGCGATCTTGGGCCTCACTGCAGCCTACACGGGCCTACTTGTCTACGTGCTGTCCACGGCGAGAATCTGGACCGAAGATCTGGCGGGAGAAACGACCTTCTGTTCCTTGGGCCAGTGCTCGTGATGTTCTTCCAGCTCAACGAGGCGAGTGAGCATCCGCACTTCTTTCGGCGGGCGTTCATGTCCGTCTTCAGCCTCACTGTCGTCATCGAGTTCGTGATCAACGTGTACCCCCTGGACCTCGTGGCCGAGCTGATCTTGGTGCCTGTGTTCGTTCTGCTCGGTGGCATGGTGGCAGTGGCTGGCGCTCGGGACGAGTACAAGCAGGTCAGAGGCGCTCTGAACTTTATCCTGGGCGCCATCGGCGCCTTCTTCGTGGGCTACGCGCTGTATCGGATTGGCGAGGATCCTCGCGAGTTCGCCACGGTCGGGACAGTTCGTGAGTTCATGGTGCCACTGCTCCTCACCGTCGGCATGCTCCCGTTCATCTATGTAGTGGCGCTATTCTTCACTTACGAGATGATGTTTCTAAGGCTTCGCTGGAAACTCGGAGACGGCCCGCTCTACAGGTACGCGAAGCGCCAAGCACTGAGGACCGCCCTGTTCAGACTGCAGACGGTTCGACGCTTCGCGACAGCGTATCCAGCTGCCCTAGTGGACTCGAGCAATCGCTCTGACGTCGATCGGGCCACGCGGAAGCTCAAGAGGACCCGAGATCGATGAGGTCGTCGAGCAGTTCGCCGCCGCTCCCTTCTGTATGACCGATGAAGCCGCGCGTTGTCCCGTCCGCCAGCGTCCGTTTGAGCTTCTGGTGGTCGACGCCCTCCGCAGAGGTCGACACCCGTTCCAAAGGGATGGCCGAGTCCTTCTTGGAGGCAGGAAGGAGTGAGCCTGCGGCGCGTACTCGCGTATATGACGATGTAAATGAGTGGCAGGCCAAAGCGGCAACTGAGCTGGGAAGACGCGCGGAATTCCTGCTAGTCGCCATCGTCGGAATCTCCCTTGTCCTCCTCTCGCACGGGTGAGGTCAGTTCGAATCCCCTCTGGTCCACCGGACGTTTCTCCGGTCAGGCGGCATCTCCTCAGGGAAGGGTCGGCCCTTGATCGCTTCGGAAGGCTCCCGTCGTAAAGCCGACCCAAAGCCGCCATTCTCGATTTCCGGTTCGGCCCTGTCGGAGAACTCCAAAGCTCGTCCGTACCGGCTGTTCAGTTTGGCCACCAGTTCGTCCTTCCGGTCGGGGAAGAGGTGGCCGTATATATGTTGTAGGTGGTCCGGATGTCCGAGTGACCCATACGGCGCATGGATGTGGAGGGGATCGGCGCCCTCGTCGGGCATGAAGGCGGCCGCCGAATGGCGCACTCGTGGAAGGTAAGGGGTGCTGCTCCGATCCGGTCCCCTAGGCGATGGTCGCCGGTGTCCAGAAGCGTCCTCGGGAGTTATCGTCACTAGCCTCGATTCACCCAAAGGGGCTTGCGCTCAGGGATCAGCTTGCGCTCAGGGATTAGGCCGAGCAGCCCTGGGTGTGTTCCCAAACCACGATGTCCAGCGCCCGCAGCGCAGATAGCTCCCGGTCATCCGGGGTTCGGTAAGCAGCAGCCAACTCCCGGATCCAGTCGCCGTGTCCCCGAAGCTCTTCCTGCATGATTGGCCAGAGCCGCCACGGCGTGTGAGGCGTGACCCCGTAGAAGCCGGCGACCTTACTGTCGAAGATGGGCACGAGCCGGGGCCGTTTGCGATGCAGGATTTTCGTCACCATTGACGCTTTCAAACCCGATGTGTGGTCGCTGGCTTTAAGCACCGCAAGCACCAGCGCCCAGGGACCCGAGGAATCGAGATTCTGGTCCTCGAACCGGGCCTCGGCCGCTGCTGGGTCGTCGAGCAGCGCCTCCATTGTTTCCTGCAGGTGGCGGTACGGGCCGTCGGCCCGATACATGTC